>JAFAHG010000051.1 GCA_019237315.1 Actinomycetota bacterium | reverse complement strand
GGGCGGGACGGGCGCCGGACTGGGCTCTTCCGGCTATCGGCTGATCGTCTGCAGAGCTAGCCAAGCGCCGGTTGCCCCTCCGACAAACCCGATGCAAGCCCCGAAGATGGCGCCCGGGGTTCCTCCGGCCTGATACCCCCCGAATGCCACGAGAGCCATAACCGTTGGTATCCCGACGGCGATCCACACTCGCACGAAGAGCCAACGACGCGGCGTCACGTTGGAGGACGCGTACCCGTCATCCTCAGAGTGCATTCGCGAGCACTCGGGCAGCCGACTCACTTTGTCGCTTGGGCTGACCGAAAGAGCCATCTTGCGTTCCTCAGTCAGCGGGCATAGACCTCGGGCACGGCCCCGAGGTGGTTCAACTGGGAGAGCGCGCGGCTGTCCACCGCGAGATGCCGGTTCGACTCCGGCCCCTCGGGGTCCATGGACACCGAAGGCCCGCCGAAAGGCGGGCCTTCGAGTAGTTCAACGTTGTGCGCGGCTGTCCGACTTCATCGTAGCGCTCGGGTGTCCTCGCAGACACTGGCGCAAGCGAGCGCACGAGGTAAGCCGCGCTTAGTGTCTGACACCTTCGGTGTCAGACACTAAGAGTTCGAAGTGCGGAGTGCGTAACTGAAGACTCGGGCATGCCGCGGTTCTGGTGCCCGATCGACGCACAAGTCCGAAAGAGACACTTGCGAGAGGTCGCGCGGCCGGATCGTCGCCTCGGCGCTTGGCGATCGGCGACTCGGCGAGCTAGATTTGGCTGCGCGCAGTTGTAGCTCCGGGACCTGCGCGAACCGGAGGGAAATGCAAGGTTGGAAGTGGCGTCGGCCGACGCTGCGCACCCACGCTCGTCCGCGCCGCTGGCCCTTTGTTGTCCGCTGGGGCCCGACCTGTGCGCTCGTCCTGCTGTGTGCCGGCAGCCTCGAGTTGCAGGCCTCGCCGGGGGATTACGGCGAGGACGCCGGCCCTGCGATGCGCGCGCTGATTACGGGTCACGTGGGGCGATTCCTGGCGGAACAGCCGCTGATGGGGAGCTTCGCGATCCTCGCCCGCGCGCCGTTTGCGCTCGTCGCGCACCTCGCCGGGGGCAGCGATGTCGCCGTCTACGACGCCGGGGTCCTCGCCTGCGTTCTCGCCCTGAGCGCGTTCACGCTCCTGCTCGTGCGGCGAAGCGCGACATCGCCGAATCATCTCTTGCTCGTCGTCGTCCTCGCAATGCTCACCCCGGCAACGCGCGCAGCGGTCACCGCCGGCCACCCGGAAGAGATCCTCGGCGCGGTGCTGTGCGTGGCGGCCGTGCTGCTGGCGCGTGGGCGGGCGCTCTGGGCCGGCGTCCTGCTCGGACTCGCCGTGTCGACCAAGCAATGGGCGTTTCTCGCCGTCATCCCGGTCATCGCCGCCGCACCCCGCGGCCGGCGGCTCTTCGCCGGAGTCGCGGCGGCTGCGGTCGGGGCGCTGCTCACCCTGCCGCTGGTCGCGGGCAATCCCGCGGCCTTTGCACACACCTCGACCGAAGCCGCAACATCACCGACGACGGTCGGACGCGCGAGCGTCTGGTTCCTGCTCGCGGTCCCGCGAAGGCTGCCACTTCATCTCGGGCCCGGTTTCCCCGCGTCGGTCACGAGTTACCACCTCGCCGGCTGGCTCGCGCAGCTCACGCACCCGCTGATCATCGTCTTGCTGCCGTTGCTCGCGGTCGTTCTCTGGCGTCGAGGCTGTGATCCGCTCGCGATCCTCGCGCTCCTCCTGCTCGAGCGCTGCGTGCTCGATCCGGTCGACAACGAGTACTACCACGCACCCTTTCTGCTCGCGTTGCTCGCCTATGAGGTCATATCCCGTCGCAGAGCAATCCCGGTCCTGACGCTCGTCTCCTGGTGCGGGCTCTGGGTGACGTTCGACATGCTCGACGTGCACGGCGCTGCCCCGTCGCTCACCAACGCGGTCTACCTCCTCTGGACGACTCCGGTCGCGATCGCGCTTCTCGTCCAGGCGACGCCCCGTCCACTCGGGCGCCGCGGCTGGCTGCGAACCACCGATCGACGCGGGCCAACGCTTTCGGCGTCCGGCTCTCTGAGTCTCTCTTCAGCCGTCGACGAGCAACCCGTCGAGCGGCCCGAGCAGACCGCGCGCGCGGCGCGACACACCCGGTAGGAGCGCGAGCCGGTGCGTCAGCGCCTCGCCACGCGTGAGGCGCGCGCGCTGCTCCTCGGCGCACGGCCGCCAGCGGTTGTCGACGACGTCGACGACTTCTCCCTCGAGCTCGCTCTCGGAGCACTCGAGGTGCTCGGACCAGAGCCGCAGCCGCAGCGCGCGCGCAACGCGTTCGTCTGCGACGACGAGGTTCGCCTCGGTGTCGTTGAACAGCGAATGCTCGTTGAGGTTCGCCGACCCGATCGTCATCCAGCGGTCGTCGACGATCGCGATCTTCGCGTGCACGTACACGTGCTGCGGCGGCTGCGTTCCCGATTGGAAGAGCGTGCAGGCGAGGAACCGGCGCCCCTTGTCGGCTGCGGCGAGCGTCCCGAGCTGGCCACGCGTGTCGTCGGCGCCGTTGTTCGGCCGCGCCGGGAGCACGACGACGAGGCGGAAGTCCGGGTGCGGCGGGTTGCGGAGCTTCTCCGCGAGGACGGCGACGACCTCGGGGGACCAGAGAAACTGGCTCTCGAGGTAGACGAACCGCTGCGCGCCGCGCAACGCGGCGACATACGCCTCCAGGATCGAGAACTCCCCGTGCGCCAGGTCGGCGTAGATGTGCTCCGGAACGGTGCGCGTGAACTGCACCGTCACGCCGCCGGCCGGCGACGGCGAACCGACGTCGACGTGCTCCCCCGTGACCGCGCGCCAGCGGAGCGCGAAGTGCGTGGCGACGTCCCCCACGACGGGGCCTTCGACGCGCGCGGCCGCGTCGTGCCAGCCGACCGAGCCGCGAGCCGGATGCTCGCTCGTGTCGAAGCGGTCGCCGGCGAGCGTGGTGAGGTCGATGCCGCCGACGAACGCCACGCGGTCGTCGACGACCACGAGCTTCTCGTGGTGGCAGTGCATCGGCCGCTCGCGCGCGTCGAGCGCGGTACGGATCCGCGTACCGCCCGCGAGCTGCTCCAGTGCGTCCGCGGACTCGCCGCGGTCGGGGTGGAAGAGCGGAAGCGGTGACCCGGCCCACGCGAGGACGCGCACGTCCGCGCGTTCGGCCGCCTCGGCGAGCACCTTGCGCAACGTCAGCCCGCGTTCGCCGAGCTCGAAGTCGGGCGAGAAGAACCAGCCGGCGAGATGCACGTGCGACCGTGCGGAGCGAATCGCCTCGACGATCGCCGGGAGCGCCTCGTGCCCGTCCACGAAGAGGTCGAGCGCGTTCCCGTCCCGGGGCGGCGAGGCGGTCGATGCCCAGTCGCCGGGAGGCGCGTCGAGCGCCTGGAGCGCGCCGATCCGCGCCAGGCGCCGGCGGTGATGGGCGCGCACCGTCCGCTCGATTCCGGCGCCGAGCTTCGCGTCGATGTGGCCGAGCAGAGTCGTCATCCGCGCCCGCGCGGATTCCCCGCAACGCCCGGTTCGAAGCGTTCTAGTTCTTCGCGGGCTTTGCGAACCACTTCGTGAGCGGCCCGCCGCAGGTTCCCCCGGTGCCGTTCAGCCAGTCGTGCACCATCTGGGCCGACTGCTTCGGCGTTCGGTCGGCGTAGAAGAGACCCGACTGCCAGCCGGAGAGCGGTACCTCGTCGATCAGGTGGAAGATGTTCACGAGCCGCACGTTCGCGTCGCACGCGACCGTCGAGAGCATCGCGTAGTACCAGCTCTCCTGGTAGTCCTCGGTCGCGTACTTGCCGTAGACGCCGCCCGCCGCGCCCGCGGAGAGCTCCTGGCCGCTGTATGCCTGCGCCTTCGTCACGGGGTAGCCCGTCTGGATGCCGACCTCGTTGAGGCTGACCGGCAGGCCGCCGCCCGCCTGCTGGCCGATCGTCTTCTGCCGCGTGCCGTGGAAGCCATCGTAGAACGCCTGGTAGATGCGCGGCAGGTTCGACACCGTCGCGTCGTTCGGGTCGGAGTAGCCATTGTCGAACGAGAGCGACTGCGGGATCGGGTAGGGATGGAAGTCGAGACCGTCCATGATCCCGGTCGTGCGGTGCGTCTTCTGCGCGAACGCGCGGAACCACGCGCCGATATCCTGGAGGAAGCGCACCGGCGAAGTGGACGAGTCGGATGCCGCGCGCGGGTTGTCGTTCCCGCGCGGTGAGAGGCCGACGCCCCACACGAAATCCGACGGGTTCGTGCTCTTGATCGCCGTGTACGCCGCGGCGAGCGCGCGTCCGCACACCTCGGCCGACTGGTTGTGACCCGACGTGTCCCACTGCGGGTTGAGGAACAGCGGCTGGTTGCACTCGTTCATGATCACGAACTGCTGCACGCCCGGGAACGCCGACGCGACGCGCCCCGCCCACGAAGCGAACTGCTGGATGCGCGCGGTGTCGCCGCACGCCTCAGGATCAGTCGACGGAGCGCACGACTTCCCGTCGGTGAGCCCCTGCGAATGCAGTGGGTAGAGGTCGAGCTCGATCGAGACCTTCTCGCTCGCGGCCGCCTGGATCGCCGCGGTGATCGCCGCCTGGTTCGCGATCGTCGTAGGGGAGCCCTCGTCCCACTGCAGCGTCAGCGTGTCGACCTTGAGGCCGTAGTTGTACATCGTCCCGTAGAACCACGACGAGAACGCGCCGATCTCGCCGGCGTCGTCGTTCACGCCGACGGTGATGTCGGCGTGCGCCGCGCCCGCGAGCGCGAGCACGGCGAACGGGACGAGCAGCAGCCGCTTCACCCGTCAACCTTCGCAGACTTCGCGGACGGCCGCGCGATCCTGTCGAAACCGTCGGCAATCGTCGCCCCGCGCAGCGCGATCGCCGCGCTCGGCTGCGGCGTGCAGAGGACGACGCTCCAGCACTGGTCGCTGCCGACCGGCGACGTGAGTTGAAGGCCGGAGCGGGTCGTGAACGACGAGAGCGCGGGCGTGGGCAGCGTCGGCGTCCCGAGCGCGCCGGTGGCGTTCGCGTGCACGAGGTCGAAGCCGCCGCGGTCGGCGACGAAGCCCACGGGGACGAGCGCGAGCGCGACGAGCGCCGCCTGCGCGAAGCGCCGCTGCACCGCCGGAGCTGCGACGAATCGCAGCAGGACCGCTCCGAGTGCGAGCGCGTCGAGCGCGCCGAGGACGAACCACTGCAGGTAGGTCAGCGCGAGCACGAGGAGTGCGCCGGCGCCGGCCGCGCCGACGACGATCGTCGGAGCCGAAAGTCTTCCTTCCGGCGCCGCCCACGCCGCGAGCGCCGCCGCGACGAGCCACAGCGGAGCGAGCACGAAGCGCGGGTCGGGCGCGACGAAGAACCAGATCGCGAGCGCGACGAGCGACGGCACGACGATGGCGAGCAGCGGCCGGGCGGAACGCCGCGACCCGCGCGCGAGGAACCCAGGCACGAGCGCGGTGAGCAGGCTCACCGGGACGACGACGTCGAAGTCGCGGACGCGCCTGTGCCACCACGCCGACAGCCAGTGCCACGACGCGAGAACCTGTCCCGGGTCCTGCCCGGGCAAGCGTGCCCATGCGTCGGCGATTTGCGTCTCTGCGCGGACGAGGGCCGCGGGTACACGCCAGCCCACTGAGAGCGCGGCGACGGTCGTCGGGAAGAGCGGATACCCCGAGAGGACGGATTGCCGCGCGAGGAAGCCGACTCCGACGAGCGCCGGCAGAGACGCGACGACCGCGATCGCGCGCAGCCGGCGAACCATGACGAACACCACGACGGCGGCGATCGCCGTCATCGCCCAGTAGAGCGGGCGCGTCGCGGCGGCGGCAGCGAACGTCGACAGCGACGCGAGCGCGGGAACGGTCCGCGCTCCCTCCTCGACGCACTCCGCGAGATACAGCGCGGCCGCGGCGACGAGCACGAACGCGCCCAGGTCGAGGTTCGGGCTCGCAACGCGGTACGCGGTGCCGATGCCGGCGACCGCGATCGTCGCAGGAGCGAGCAGCAGTGCGAGCCGACGGGTGAAGGAGTCGCCCGACGCGGCCCGTGTCGCGATCTCGACGAGGAGAAACGTCGCGAGCAGCCCGTTCACGAGGTGCGGCGCAGCTCCCGCGAACGGCCCGTGCTGCAGGAAGGCGACGAGCAGGAGATGCGGATCGCTCGCCCCGAGCCTCACGTGCAGGTTCGCGAGCCCGGGCACCGATCCGTAGTCGAGCGCGTACCGGATCGCACTCGCGTGGTAGAGCCCGAGGTCGTAGTCGAACGCGGGCCCGAGCGCCCGGTTCGCGAGCCACAACATGCCGGCAAGCGTCAGCGCCGCGGGGAGCAGCCGGGGCGCGCGGGGCCGGTGCGCGAGTGCGATCCCCGCCGCCGCGGCCACCGCAGGCGCGATCCACGCGTAGGCGGTGACCCCGCCTGCGAGTGTCCACAGCTGGAGGTACGCGACGAGCGCGGCGAGACCGAGCCAGAGGTCGACCGCGGCAAACGCCGTCCGGACGGAGACGAGGTGCCGAACCACATGACCGCACCCAGCGACGACGGCCCCGACGACGAGCCACTCGAGACAGGCGCCGAGCGTCGGCAGCAGCACGTCGTGCACACGGCCGATCGTATGTCGGGCGGCCGCGACCCAAGGGCCGCGGCCGCTCGGCTAGTCGAAGCGGTTGATGTCGGCGCTGAGGCCGAGGTACGTGAAGCCGAGGATCATCGCGCCCGGGCCGAAGATCGCCGCCGGAGCCATGAGCCACATCTTCCCCGTCGAAATCCCGATGCCGAACAGCGCACCGCCGACGATGAACGGGATGCCGAGCAGGACGAGCCAGCGCGCCGGGACGCGCGGGTCGGTCTCGGTGCGGATACGAACCGGTGCGCCCTCGGTGGGGGACTCGTGGGCGATGGACGTCATGTGTCCTCCTGTTAGATGACGAGCCCGCTCGGGCCGCTCGACGTCGCGCCGAGCTTCAGCACGAGCGAGTGATCGGTGATCCAGAGCGAGAGCTTGGGGCTGTGGGGAATCCCCCCGAACGCGCCGAACACGATGCGCGCCCAGGTCTTGCCGGTGACCTTCGGCTCGCCGGGGCCCGAGATCACGCCGCTCCACGACGCGCCCGGCTTCAGCGTCACGGGACGCGCGTGCGAGAACGAGTCGGCGACGCCGTACGCCTCCGGGTGCGTCGTCGGCGTCAGCGTCGCCGACGGGTAGAACGCGATGCCGAAGTTGTTCCGCGGCAACGAGACGGCTGTCTTCAGCAGGTTGTGGAACGACACGTGTGCCGACCACGTCCTCTTGTCGACGGTGAGCTGCGTCACGTCGAAGCGGAGCACGGGGACGCCGCGGACCTTCCAGGTCTCCGTCCAGCTGACACGGGTCGTCGACTGCGCGAGCGCAGACGCGGCGAGCACGGCCCCAGCCGCAACCGCCGCGGCGAAGACCGAGAGCCCGAGACGCATCCTCATCGACACCACCGCGTTTGGATTGCGGCAATTGTGCCCCGCGGAGGGGACGAAAAACAAGGGTCAGTGGGGAACGACGGTGACTTTGATCGCGCCCTTTGCGCCGTGCAGCACGAACGCGTGGCGGCGCAGCGAGCCCTTCACGATCGCGGTCTCCGTCTTGCGGCCGACGTGCAGCGTGACCTTCCACGCACGCGCTCGGCCGTTCCAGGTGACGAGGTAGCTCGACCCGCTGACGCGGACGAGGATCCGCGTCGCGGCGGCCGCTTTCGTCACCGGCCTGGCGATGGGATTCGGCGCGCTCGGTGCGGCAGTCGGCGTCGTTGTCGTCGTCGGCGTGGTCGACGTCGTCGGCGTGGTGGTGGTCGTCGGCGTGGATGCCGGCGGCGACGTGGCGGACGTCGAGCCGCCGCCTGCCGCAGCGGCCGCGAGGTTGCCGCTGCCGGTCACCGGAGACTCGAAGTCGCCCTGCGCGACGACCGCCGCGCTCGTGCCGTTGCTCCGCACTGTCCAGAGCTCGTAGACGTCGTTGTCGGAGGACGAGACCGGGTGTGTCTGGTTGTCGTCTGCGTTGTCGCTCGTCGCATCGCGTGCGAAGAACACCTTCGACCCGTCGGCGGAGAAGGAAGGCCAGTAGTCGTAGTCGCTCGTGAGCTGCGTCGGCGAGCCGCCGCCGACGGCGACGGTGAAGATCCCCGGGTTGTCGTACGCGCCCGCGTACGCGATCTTCGAACCGTCCGGCGAGAAGGCGAGGCGACCTCCGCTCTCGAGGTCTGCGAGCACATCCGTCGTCAGCGTCGTCGGAGTCCCACCGCTTGCCGCGACGACGTCGAGGGACGAGGTCTCGACGCCGCGCGAGTCGTACGTGTCGCGAACGAACGCCACCGTCTTCCCGTCGGGGGAGAACGCCGGCAGCGAGTCGAACGCGCCGCTCGGCGAGGCGACGACGAGCTTCGGTGTGCCGCCGCCGGTCGCCACCGTGTAGATCCCGGCGTCGAGCGAGGAGTCCGAGTACGCGTTCACGGAGAAGACGACCTGCGAGCCGTCGGTCGAAAACGAACCGAAGTCGGCGCCGGTCGTTCCGGCCACCGGGGTCGCCGAGCCGCCCGCGATCGGCACGAGCACGATCTGCGTCGTGTCGCCCGAGTCGAGTGCGAGCACCGTCTTCCCGTCCGGCGAGACGTCGAGCGCCTGCATGGTCTCGCTGCCGTCGCTCGAGAAGAGCGTCGTCGTGTTCGTCGCCTGCGGTGACGTGACGTACAGCGCGCCGCCCTCGTCGTCGTAGGCGATGAGCGGGCTGGTTGCAGCCGACGCCGCGGGTGCGAACGCGAGTGCGGCGGCGGCGAGCAACAGGGCGCGGCGCACGCGCACTTGGTAGCAGGTCGCCTCAGGCGTGTGCGCCGCCGAGCTGCGCCTGCGCGCGCACGAGGATGGGCGTCGCGGCGTCGACTGTTCGTGCGGCCTCGACGAGGGCGCGCGGATCCTCGTGGATCGCGGCGGCGCTGAAGAGCCGCGATCCGCGCTCGAGGAGGCCGCACGCCGACCGGAGGGTCACGGCCACCCGTGCAACCGCGCCGTTCGTCGCGCCGACGTCGCGGACGAGCTTGCGGCAGCTGCCGAAGTCGGTGTACGCGACGAAGGCCGCGAGCAGGTCGGAGTCGTCGCCGAGCGTGCGTCGTGCCACGGCGAGGCTGCTGCCGCTCGCCTGGCTGACGGTGACGTCGTCGTGGAGCTGGCCGATCAGGCCGGCCGCATTCGCCGCCGCTTCCTTTTGCGAGCTCGACGGGGCGGTCGCGCCGCAGCCGGCGAGAAGGACGCCTGCCGAGAGCCCCGCGAGCGCGAGGGCCGCCCGGCGGGCGAAGCCGATTCCCACGCGGGAATCGTGCGCCGCGCCGCGCTGCGCGTCAAGGATGCGAGCAATGTTGCGGTCTGCACACCTTTTCCTACGGGAATCTCACCGAACCGGCGGTACGCTGGACCGCGGTGCGCCGGGGTCTCGCACTTCTCGCTCTCGTCGTTGCCTGCGCGTGCGCGCCGGCGGTGTCGGCGGCTCCCTATGCGCAGCAGTCCTTCCTCGTCGTGCGCCCCGCACACGCGAGCCTCGCGCTGCATGCCGCGCCGGGTGGGCCGGTGCTCGCGAAGGTCGGCCGCACGACGTCGTTCGGCACGCCGGTCGTCCTCGGCGTGGTCGCCCGCCGCACCGGCTGGTTCGGCGTGACGACCGACGCGGTCCCGAACGGCAAGGTCGGCTGGGTCAGGAGCCGCGACGCCGTCGTCGGCGTCGTGCACGACGCGATCCGCGTGTCGCTCTCGGCAAAGAAGCTCGAGCTCTACGCCGGCGGGCGACTCGTACGTTCGTACGTCGTCGGCATCGGCGCCGCGTCTTCACCGACGCCCGTCGGCCGCTTCGCCGTCGCCGAGAAGCTGCCCGGCTCCTCGCAGGGGAGCGTGTACGGCTGCTGCATCCTCGGCCTCTCCGTGCACCAGCTGCACCCGCCCGCGAGCTGGAGCCGGAGCGGGAACTACCTGGTCGCGATCCACGGCGGCGGCGGCCTCGGCACGGCCGTCTCGGCCGGCTGCCTCCACCTCGACGAAGCCGGCCTGCGCTACCTGATGGACGACGTGCCGCTCGGCACGCCCGTCTTCATCGAGGGCTAGAGCGCCTGCGCTTCGCGACGAAGCGTCCGAAGAAGACGCCCGGCCGGTCGGCCGACGGCCGCTCGAGACCTGCGCCGCGGAGGTAGACGAACAGCGCGGTCGCGAGGCCGAACACGATCCCGAGGAGCTCGGCCTTCCACGCCCGGAGGCCGACCTGGTGCGACCCCCACCAGACGTACGCCGCGAAGAGGACGCCCCAGATGACCGCCGCGACCCCCGCGCTGCGGCGGCGGGGTGCCAGGAAGAGCTTCACCGCGAACCCGAGGAGCCCGAGCCCGACCCAGGCGAGGGCGCCGAGTGGGCGGGACAGAGGTCGAAGCGGTGACCGGCCATCGCTCAGACTGATGAATCTAACCGGAAATGGCTGGTCGTGCAGGGAACTCCCGCGTAGGATCCACGCGTGCCGCATCACGTGGAGCCGGGGCACGGCGTCGCCCCCGACCTGGAGCTGCTGCGGCGCGAGCTCGAGGGGTTCAGCGGCCGGCGCGCTGCACTCGCGGGCATCGTCGACCGCGAACACGTCCTGCGCGAGCAGGGCCAGGAGCTCCGCCCGAACGAGGGCGGCAT
Source organism: Actinomycetota bacterium (assembly GCA_019237315.1). GTDB lineage: Bacteria > Actinomycetota > Thermoleophilia > Gaiellales > Gaiellaceae > PALSA-600. The sequence continues at coordinate 20,289 of JAFAHG010000051.1, read as the reverse complement.
CGCGGAAGAGCTCGAGGCTCTGGTTCGTGCGCAGCTCGCCCTCGCCGAGCAGCAGGAGCGCCGCGCAGAGAAGATGATCTCCACGCTTTCGGCTCGAGCTACGCGACTCGCCGCGCAGTCGCGCGAGCTGGCGGAGCGCAACGACGGCGTTCGCGCCGCGGACGAGGAACTCCGTCGACGCGTCGCCGAGCTCGAGAGCCGTGCGCAGTCGGTCGCCGCTGCAGCGGAGGCAAACGCGACGAGGCGCGCGGAGCTCGACGAGGTTGCCGTCGAGCTCGCAGAACGCGAACGCGTCCACACGGAGCGCGAGTCTCGGCTCGAAGCACGCGTCGAGGAGCTGATCCGCCGCGAGAGCGAGGTGGCCGAGCTCTTCGACGTGGCGACGTCGCGCCTCACGGCACTCGAGGAGCAACGGCAGTCGCTCGCGCGTGCGAGCGACGAGCGCGCGCAGGCGGGCGCTCGTCTCGAGCGCCTCTCCCGCGAGCTCGACGCGCGCGAGCGCGAGCTTGCGCGCAGGGAGTCGGAGGTCGCCGACCGCGAGCTCGCGGCCGACGCCGCGGCAGACGAGGCCGCTGCGCTGCTCGCGCGCGAGCGTGAAGTGGGCGAGCGCGAGGGCAAGCTCATCGCTGCGCGGCGCTCGATCGGCGCGCGCGAGGCGGAGCTCGACGCGCGGCAGACGGAGTTGCGCGCACGTGAGCGCGTCGTCGTCCAGACGGCCGAGGCTCAGGCCGCCGTCGCGCGGGACCAGGAGGCGTTCGCGGCCGCATGCGACGAACGCGAGCGTGAACTGAACGAGCGTGAGGCCGAGGTCGCGCGGAACGAGGCGGTGCTCGAGGAGACCCGTGCGGCGCTGACGGCGACCGCTGCGCGCCAGACGCGGGCCGCGTCCGAGCTCGAAGCCCGCGAGGACGCGCTCGCCTCGGCGGAGGAGGAAGCACGCGAACGCGCGGCCGACCTCGCCGCCGACCTCGAACGCCGTGCGCGCGAGATCGCCGACGCCGAGGCCGAGTCGGCGCGGCGCCTGGATGCGGAACGGCTGGAACTCGAGCGCGAAGCGAAGGAGCGCACCGCGGCCGGCGCGCGTCTCGAGCGCATCGCCGCGGAGCTCCGCGAGCGGGAGACGGAGCTTCGGCGCGCGCTCGCTGCCGAGCGCGCCGAGCTTGCGGGCCGGCGTGACGCGCTCGAGGCGCTCGAGCGGACGCTCGACGAGCGCCGTGTCGCGAGCGACGAACGCGCGCGGCACCTCGCCGAGCGCGCCGAGGAGCTCGCATCGCTCGAGGAGCGCGCGGCGGCGCTCGCGGAACGCGAGGCCGTCGTCGCAGCGCGGGAGGAAGCCGCCGCGGCTCAGGCGGCCGCGGTCGAACGCGACGCCGCGACCCTCGCGCGCGCGCGCGACACGCTGGAGAACGACATGCGCACGCTCACCCGCCTGCGCAAGGAGCACGAAGCTCACGCCGCGGCGCTCAACGGCACGCTCGAGGGCCGCGAGGCCGAGCTCTCGCGGCGTCTGGACGAGCTCGCTGCGAAGGAGCGCGCGCTTGCGAAGCGCGACGCCCTGCCGGCAGCCGCGGATGCACCCCCGAAGGAAACGCCGCGGCCGGCTGCGTCGGTCCGCCGCTCCGATGTCTGGACGCTCGGCGAGCTCGAGCGTCTCGTCGGCGAGGAGGAGAGCAGCTACCCCGAGCGGGCCGAAGAATGGCGCGCCTATCTCAGCTCACTCCGCGACGTCGCCGACGACGAGGGCCGGCTGCCGCACACACTCGATCCCCTGCTCGACGACGTCTTCGCGCCGTTTGCGGACCGCCGCGGAAAAAGACGCGCGTTTAAGGTTTAGAAGTCAGATAGCCTCGTTTTCGACTGCCATGCGCCGGGTATGACCCGGCCTCAGTAGGGGCTTACACGACTGCGGACCGCGGGCGACCTCGGTTCGCGACGACCGAGGAGGGGCACGTGGCTCGAGAGATCACGCGCGCCGGGACCGCCGCACCGCGCCGGCGTCGGTCCACGTCTGCGGAAACGCGGACGAAGCAGGCTGGAAACGGTGCGAAGATGGTCTCGGCGCAGGAGCTGCAGGAGCTCCTCGACGCGCTGCGCAACGCGCGGCGCGGTGCACGCGGCGTTCGCGTCGACGCACGCAAGGCGGGGATCCTCGGCGAGCTCGGGAAGGCGTTCAACGAGCTCGCGCAGACGCGCGAGAAGACGACGGACGAGATCGTCCGCGTCGCGACGGTCATCGGGCGCGAGGGCCGTCTGACCGAGCGGACGCACTTCGCCGGCGCCGAGGGAACGTGGCGCGAGCAGCTCGAGGCGGTCAACACCGTCATCGAGGACCTCGTCCGGCCGACGAACGAGGTCGCGCGCGTGATCGACGCGGTCGCCGACGGCGATCTGTCGCAGCGCATCCAGCTGAAGATCGAGGGCCGCCCCGTCAAGGGCGAGTTCCTCCGCATCGGCAAGACCGTGAACGCGATGGTCGACCAGCTCTCCTCGTTCGCGGACGAGGTCACCCGCGTGGCGCGCGAGGTGGGTACCGAGGGGAAGCTGGGCGGCCAGGCGCGCGTGAAGGGCGTGTCCGGCACGTGGAAGGACCTGACCGACAACGTGAACCAGATGGCGTCGAACCTGACGGCGCAGGTGCGCAACATCGCCGACGTGACGACGGCCGTCGCCCAGGGCGACCTGTCGAAGAAGATCACCGTGGACGTGCGCGGCGAGGTGCTCGAGCTGAAGAACACCATCAACACGATGGTGGATCAGCTGTCGTCGTTCGCCGACGAGGTGACGCGCGTCGCGCGCGAAGCAGGTTCGGAAGGAAAGCTCGGCGGCCAGGCCGACGTGCGCGGCGTTTCCGGTACGTGGAAGGACCTGACCGACAACGTGAACTTCATGGTGTCGAACCTGACGACCCAGGTGCGGGGCATCGCGCAGGTGGTGACCGCGGTCGCGGACGGCGACCTGAACCGCAAGTTCACGATCGAGGCGAAAGGCGAGGTGTCGGAGCTCGCCGACACGATCAACGAGATGATCGACCGCCTGCGCGTGTTCGCTGCGGAGGTGACGCGCGTGGCGCGCGAAGTGGGTTCCGAAGGGAAGCTGGGCGGACAGGCAGAGGTGGAAGGCGTCTCCGGCACGTGGCGCGGCCTGACGGAGTCCGTGAACAACATGGCGGACAACCTCTCGAACCAGGTGCGCAACATCGCCGAGGTGACGACGGCGGTCGCCCAGGGCGACCTCTCGCGCAAGATCACCGTCGACGCGAAGGGCGAGATCCTCCGGCTGAAGGACACGATCAACACGATGGTGGACCAGCTGTCGTCGTTCGCGGACGAAGTCACGCGCGTGGCGCGCGAGGTGGGCACCGAGGGGATCCTCGGCGGCCAGGCGAACGTGAAAGGCGTCAGCGGCACGTGGAAGGACCTGACCGACAACGTGAACTTCATGGCGTCGAACCTGACGACCCAGGTGCGCGGCATCGCACGCGTCGTGACCGCGGTCGCGCACGGCGACCTCGACCAGAAGTTCACGATCGAGGCGCGCGGCGAGGTGGCGGCGCTCGCCGACACCATCAACGCCATGATCGACACGCTGCGCACGTTCGCCGACCAGGTGACCGGCGTGGCACGCGAGGTGGGCACGGAAGGTGTCCTCGGCGGCCAGGCCGACGTCCCCAATGCGGCGGGAACGTGGAAGGCGCTGACCGACAACGTGAACTCGATGGCAAACAACCTGACCACGCAGGTGCGTGGCATCGCGGAAGTGACGACCGCCGTCGCAAACGGCGACCTGTCGCGGAAGATCGGCGTCGCCGCGAAGGGCGAGGTCGCCGAGCTCGCCGACACGATCAACACGATGGTCGACCAGCTGTCGTCGTTCGCCGACGAGGTGACCCGCGTCGCCCGCGAGGTCGGCGTGGAAGGGCGCCTTGGCGGTCAGGCGCAGGTGGAAGGCGTGTCCGGCGTGTGGCGCCGGCTCACCGACAACGTGAACCTGATGGTCCGCAACCTGACCGACCAGGTGCGAAACACCGCAGAGGTGACCACCGCAGTCGCCCGAGGAGACCTGACGCAGAAGATCGACGTCGACGCCGTCGGCGAGTTCCTCGAGCTGAAGCACACCATCAACACCATGGTCGACCAGCTGTCGTCGTTCGCGGACGAGGTGACCCGCGTGGCCCGCGAGGTGGGTACCGAGGGCCAGCTCGGCGGTCAGGCGCAGGTGGAAGGCGTCTCAGGCGTGTGGCGCGGGCTGACCGAGAACGTGAACTTCATGGCGAACAACCTGACGACCCAGGTGCGCAACATCGCGGAGGTCACGACCGCAGTCGCAAACGGCGACCTGTCGCGCAAGATCACCGTCGCTGCGAAGGGCGAGGTCGCCGAGCTCGCCGACACGATCAACAAGATGGTCGACCAGCTGAACGCGTTCGCCGCCGAGGTGACGCGCGTCGCGAAGGAAGTCGGCACCGAAGGCAAGCTCGGCGGCCAGGCGAACGTCGAAGGCGTCTCCGGCGTGTGGCGCGGACTCACCGAGAACGTGAACACGCTGGCCGACAACCTGTCGAACCAGGTGCGCAACATCGCCGAGGTGACGACGGCAGTCGCGAACGGCGACCTGACGCGGAAGATCACCGTCGCCGCGTCGGGCGAGATCGCAGAGCTGAAGAACACCATCAACCGGATGGTGGACCAGCTGTCGTCGTTCGCCGCAGAGGTCACCCGTATGGCGCGCGAAGTGGGAACGGAAGGCGTCCTCGGCGGACAGGCCGACGTGCGCGGCGTTTCCGGCACGTGGAAGGACCTGACCGACAGCGTGAACTCGATGGCGCAGAACCTGACCACCCAGGTGCGCAACATCGCCGACGTGACGACGGCGGTCGCGAACGGCGACCTGACCCGCAAGATCACCGTCGAGGCATCGGGCGAGGTCGCGGCGCTCGCCGAGACCATCAACCGGATGGTCGATCAGCTGTCGTCGTTCGCCGCAGAGGTCACACGCGTGGCGCGCGAGGTGGGTACCGAGGGCATCCTCGGCGGCCAGGCCGACGTGCAAGGCGTGTCCGGTACGTGGAAGGACCTGACCGACTCGGTGAACGGCATGGCGAACAACCTGACCGGCCAGGTGCGCAACATCGCCGACGTGACGACGGCCGTCGCCCAGGGCGACCTGTCGAAGAAGATCACCGTGGACGTGCGCGGCGAGGTGCTCGAGCTGAAGAACACCATCAACACGATGGTGGACCAGCTGTCGTCGTTCGCGGCCGAGGTGACCCGCGTCGCAAAGGAAGTGGGTTCCGAGGGCATCCTCGGGGGTCAGGCGAACGTCGAAGGCGTGTCCGGCGTGTGGAAGGACCTGACCGACAACGTGAACCAGCTGGCCCGCACCCTGACGACGCAGCTGCGCGCGATCGCAGAAGTGTCGACCGCGGTGACCCAGGGCGACCTGACGCGGACGATCGCCGTCGAGGCGCGCGGCGAGGTCGAGGAGCTGAAGGACAACATCAACCAGATGATCGAGAACCTCCGCTCGACGACGGAGGTGAACGCGAACCAGTCGTGGCTGAACCAGAACATGGCTCGCTTCTCCGGCATGCTGCAGGGGCAGCGCGACCTGAAGCAGGTCAGTCAGCTGATCATGAGCGAGCTGACGCCGCTCGTCGGCGCGCAACACGGCGCCTTCTACATGGCGGAGGAGGCCGAGGACTCGAAGCTACGCCTGATCGCGAGCTACGGCTTCAAGCAGCGCAAGCACGTGGACACGGCATATGCGTTCGGCGAGAGCCTCGTCGGCCAGGCGGCGGTCGAGAAGAAGTCGATCCTGCTGACGAAGGCGCCGTCCGACTACATCACGATCTCCTCGGGGCTCGGGGAGGCGACGCCGACGAACATCATCGTCCTCCCGATCCTCTTCGAGGACCGGGTGATGGCGGTCGTCGAGATCGCGTCGTTCCAGGAGTTCTCCGACGCGCACCTGATCTTCCTCGACCAGGTGTCGGAAACGATCGGCGTCGTGCTCAACACGATCATCGCCACGATGCGGACGGAAGAGCTGCTGCAGCAGTCCCAGTCGCTGACGCAGGAGCTCCAGTCCCAGTCCGAGACGCTGCAGAGCCAGCGCGACGAACTCGAGCGTACGAACCAGGAGCTCGAGGAGAAAGCGCAACTGCTCGCCGAGCAGAATGCGCGCATCGAGCAGAAGAACGCCGAAGTCGAGGCGGCGCGCGTCGAGCTCGAGGAGAAAGCGGAGCAGCTCGCGCTGTCGTCCAAGTACAAGAGCGAGTTCCTCGCGAACATGAGCCACGAGTTGCGTACGCCGCTGAACTCGCTGCTCATCCTCGCGAAGCTCCTCGCCGACAACGAAGAGCAGACGCTGAACGAAAAGCAGGTCGAGTTCGCGCGGACGATCTACAACGCGGGCAGCGACCTGCTCGACCTGATCAACGACATCCTCGACTTGTCGAAGGTCGAGGCCGGGAAGATGGACGTCAACCCGGTCGAGCTCGATCCGCTCGCGATCGCCGACTACGTGGAGCGGAGCTTCCGGCCGGTCGCGGACCAGAAGGGCCTCGCGTTCGAGGTCTCGCTGGCCGAGGATCTTCCGGACACGCTGGAGGTCGACGAGCAGCGCCTGCAGCAGATCCTGAAGAACCTGCTCTCGAACGCGTTCAAGTTCACGGAGGAAGGAAAGGTCAGCCTTGCGATCGGCAACGCGCCGGCGGGCGTGCGCTTCCAGAACCCGTGGCTCCTCGCGTCCGAGGGCGTGATCGCGTTCTCGGTGTCCGACACCGGCATCGGGATCTCGGGGGACAAGCTGAAGCTCATCTTCGAGGCGTTCCAGCAGGCGGACGGGACGACGAGCCGCAAGTACGGCGGCACGGGTCTCGGCCTCTCGATCTCGCGCGAGATCGGCCAGCTGCTCGGCGGTGAGATCACCGTGACGTCGAAGGCCGGGGAGGGCTCCACGTTCACGCTCTTCCTGCCGCGGCGTTCGCCGGTGCAGAACGACGTCGTCTCCGACGACGTGCTGCTCGCCGCGACCGGCGGGGACTTCGACCCCGGCGCGCTGCTACGGGCCGAAGCGGAGGAGGACCGGATCAAGATCACGCGCCGCTCGTACGAGCAGCGGAAGCTGCTCGACCAGGTGCACAAGGTCGACGCGGCGTTCAGCGGCAAGCGCGTTCTGCTCGCGGACGACGATGCGCGGAGCGCGTTCGCGCTCGCGTCTGTGCTCGAGCGGAACGGGGTGGAGGTCCTCTTCGCGGAGAACGGCCGCGAGGCGCTCGAGACGCTGAACGCGAATCCCGAGGTCGACCTCGTGCTGATGGACGTGATGATGCCGGAGCTCGACGGCTACGAGGCGATGCGCCTGATCCGCGCGGAGGACCGCTTCGCGAACCTGCCGATCATCTCGCTCACGGCGAAGGCGATGAAGGGAGACCGCGAGAAGAGCATGGAGTCGGGTGCCTCGGACTACCTCACGAAGCCCGTCGACCCCGAACAGGTGCTGTCCCGGCTCGAGACCTGGCTGCACGCATAGGTCGCATGCCCGCGATCCTGCTCGTCGACGACCGGCCCGAGAACCTGGTCGCCCTCCGGGCGATCCTCGAGCCGCTCGGGCACGAGCTCGTATCCGTCGCATCGGGGGAGGACGCGCTGCGCGCTCTCCTCCGACGCGAGGACTTCGCCGTCATCCTGCTCGATGCGCAGATGCCGGGCATGGATGGGTTCGAGACGGCCGAGACGATCAAGGAGCGGGACCGGACGAAGACGATCCCGATCATCTTCCTGACGGCGATCTCGAAGGAGGAACAGCACGTCTTCCGCGGATACGCGGTCGGCGCGGTCGACTACGTCTTCAAGCCGCTGAACGCGGACATCCTGCGCGGCAAGGTGCAGGTGTTCGTCGACCTCTACGAGATGAACGAGGAGCTCCACCGCCAGCGAGAGCTGATCGCGCTGCAGGAGATCGTCTCCGTACGGCGCGAGGGTGCCGAGCGCTACCGGCAGCTCGCGGACGCGATGCCGCAGATCGTCTGGACCGCGGACGCGACCGGGCGGACGACCTACTACAACCGGCGCTTCATCAAGTACACCGGCTCGCCCCGCGATCCGGCCGAGGAGGACGAATGGGTTCGCGTCGTCCACCCGGACGATCTCGACCGTGCGCTCGAACGGCGGGCCGCGGCGGTCGCGAACGGGAGCGTGTTCGAAGCGGAGTACCGGCTGCGAGCCGCGGACGGCGGCTATCGCTGGCACCTCGGGCGCGCGATTCCGATCCACGACGAGGCCGGCCAGGTGGACTTCTGGATCGGGACCGCGACGGACATCGACGACCGCAAGCGGCTGGAGGACGTGCAGCAATTCCTCCTCGACGCCGGGGTCGAGCTGCAGCGGTCGCTTGCCTACCACGAGACGCTGACCGCGGTTGCGCGGCTCGCGGCGGAGCGTGTTGCCGACCGCTGCGTGATCCGCGTCGTCGAGCCCGACGGGACGACGGTCGACCTCTCCGGCGAGTCGAGCGTCCAGGAGGAGGAGCAGGCTCGCTTCGTCTCGGTACTCGCCGACGGTGCGGCGCGGCTGGAGAGCACCTCGATCTGCGTGCCGCTGATCGCGCGCGAGCGCGTGCTGGGGGCGATCTCGCTCACGCTCGCGCCCGCCGGCCGGACGTTCGAAGGCTCGGACTTCCGCTGTGCGCAGGCGCTCGCCCAGCGGACGTCGGTCGCGCTCGACAATGCGCTCCTGTACGCACAGGCCGAGCAGCGTGCGCGGGCATCGCGTGCGCTCGAGACGATCGCGGACGGCGTCGCGCTCATCGACACCGACGGGACGATCCTTCTCTGGAACCGCGCCGCCGAGACGATCACTGGCCTCCCGCACGAGAACGTCGTCGGGCGGAGCGCCGAAGAAGCGCTCGCGGTGCACGTCGAGGCCTCGTCGGCGAACGTCCCACTCGATGGCTCGCGTGCCGAGACGCTTCCCGTCGACATCGGCGGCCGCGAGCTCTGGCTTTCGGTCTCGCGTGTGCAATTCGACGAGGGGACGGTGTACGCGTTCCGCGACGTGACGCAGGAGCGCGCGCTCGACCAGATGCGGTCGGAGATGGTCGCGACGGTCTCGCACGAGCTGCGCACCCCGCTCGCCGCGATCTACGGCGCGGCAATCACGCTGCGGCGTCGCTCCGACGGCCTCGACCCGCCGACTCGCGAGAACCTGCTTCGCGTCGTGGAGGAGGAGGCCGAGCGTCTCGCGGGCATCGTCGGCGAGGTGCTCCTGGCGAACCAGCTCGATGCCGGCGAGGTTCAGCTCACGATCGGGACCGTCGACGCGCGCGCGCTGACCGAGAGCGTGGCCGAGGCGGCGCGCGTCCATCTCCCGGCAGACGTGACCGTCACGGTCGAAGGTCCGGACGACCTTCCGCCCGTCGCGGCCGACGAACCGCACCTCCGCCAGGTGCTCGTGAACCTCGTCGAGAACGCAGTCAAGTACTCGCCGGACGGCGGGCTCGTGACGGTGTCGCTCGCCGAGCACGGCCGGCACGTGCAGTGGGCCGTGCGGGACGAGGGGCTCGGGATCCCGGAGGGTGAGCGCGACCGCGTGTTCGAGAAGTTCTACCGCCTCGATCCGAACATGACGCGCGGCGTCGGCGGTACGGGCCTCGGTCTCTACATCTCGCGCGAGCTCGTGCGCAGGCTCGGCGGCCGCATCTGGGTCGAGCCGAACGGTGAGAAGGGCTCGGCGTTCCTCGTGCGCATCCCGGTGGCCGCAGAGGCGGACGTCCCGCGGCGCGCGCGCGAGAAGCAAGCCGTTTAAGATCGGCGCCTGGACCACCGCGCGGCCCCTGCGTACGCGTTCGCCGGTAGCGGCTGCCTGCTCGTGCTCGAGCTCGTCGCTGCGCGGCTGATCGCGCCGACGCTCGGGGTCTCGCTCTACACGTGGACGTCCGTGATCGGCGTCGTCCTGGGCGGTGTCAGCCTCGGGAACTACCTCGGCGGTCGTCTTGCGGACAGGTGGCCGGCGCGGTCGACGCTCGCGTTCGTGTACCTCGCGGCTGCCGGCGCGTCGCTCGTCGTGCTCGCGGTGCTGCCGTTCGTCGGCTCGCTCGAGTTGCCCCGGAGCGCGCCCGCGCTCGTGCAGGTGCTGTGGGTCACGGCGATCCTCTTCCTGCTCCCGTCGACGGTGCTCGGTGCGCCGACTCCGTTACTGACGCGGTTGACCCTGGACTCCGTGGCGGAGACGGGTCGCGTCGTCGGGCGCATCCAGGCGGCCGCCGCCCTCGGCAGCGTGCTCGGGGCGTTCGCGACGGGGTTCTTCTTCGTCTCGTGGTTCGGTACGCGGCACATCGTCGCGGGGGTGGCGGGTGTGCTGCTCCTGCTCGCAGTGCTCGCGGGTCTGCCGCGCGCGCTCGCGCGCGTGTGGATCGTCGGGCTGCTCGCGGCCGTCGTCGTCGCGTCGGGCTGGGCCTCACGAAGTCCCTGCACGAGAGAGAGCGCGTACTACTGCATCCGCGTCGTGCCCGGGAAGGTCTCGTTCACCACGCCCTCGGGGCGGCGTGTCGTGACGGAGCCCGCGCAGCAGACGCTGTACCTCGACCATCTCGTGCATGCGCTGGTCGATCTCGCCGATCCGACCGACTTGCTCTACACCTACGAGCAGCAGTACGCGTCCGTGCTGGCGCGTGTGGTGCCGCACGGCGGGCGCCTCGACGCGTTCTTCGCAGGCGGCGGCGGGTTCGTCTTCCCGCGCTACGTCGCGCACGAGTACCGCGGATCGGTGGTGGTCGCGGAGATCGATCCCGCGGTGACGTCGGTCGCGCGTGAGCTGCTCGGGTTGCGTACGTCGCCGCGGTTGCGGGTCGTGTCGGAGGACGCGCGGGTCGCGCTCGAGCGGCTGCCGCCGTGGACGCGGTTCGACGCCGTTTTCGGCGACGCGTTCGACGACTACGAGGTGCCGTACCATCTCGCGACCCGCGAGTTCGACGCACTTGTCGCCGCGCACCTCCGCCCGGGCGGCCTCTACCTCGTGAACGTCATCGACGGCGTACACGACGACTTCCTGCGCTCGGAGGTGCGGACGCTGCGGGCCGTGTTCCCGTACGTCGCCCTCGTGCGCCCGGCGTCGGGCTGGCCGCCGAGCCGCGACCGGAGTACGTACGTGCTCGTTGCGGCGAAACGAGAGCCTGCGCGTGCGCTGCCCGTCGTGTCGGCCGTCGACCTCGCGACCTTCATGCGGGGCGGCCGCAGTGTGCTTCTGACGGACGACCACGCACCCGTCGACACGCTGCTCGCGCCGGTTTTCAGCCAGTCGCTCAGCCGCCGCTGAGGTGGAGCAGATAGCGACCTCGCCAGGCGTCGCCGTCGCCGAAAGCCCACCGGAGGTGGTACTCGGCCAGGGCGAACCGGTTCGCGCGGAGTCCGGCGTGTGTCGCCGTGCTCGCCCACGGCCAGTCGAGCGGGTCGAGGACGATCCCCGCCTCGACGGGGTTGCGGGCGATGTACCGGCAGACGGTCACGAGATCGGCATCGTCGGCGACGCGCCGCGCGAGGCAATGCGCGCGGAAGAGATGGGCGCGCCGGCCGTTGCGCCGGTTCCAGGCTCGTGAATATCCCGCGTGTACGCGCTGCAGTCCGCGTGCGATGCGCGCGTCGGGTGTGTACACGAGTGCGTGGTAGTGGTTGCTCATCAGCACGTACGAAATGAGCTCGAGCCCGAGAAGTGCGTAGACGCTGCTGAGCTGGTCGAGGAAGAGGACACGGTCGGAGTCGCTGACGAAGAGCAGCCGGTCGTCGCTTGCGTGCGAGCTGACGTGGTAGATCCCGGCCGCGTAGTCCCGTGGCGCGCGTGGCATCTCTCGAGGGTAGGCCTTCACGAACGACACAACCCGGAATGGGAACGATTCGTCACACACTTGTTGCAGTTGACCCTTGACGGCGCAGGCGCTCCGATAGGCGGAGTCGGACACCGTTGGGGCTGCCTCCCCGTTCGCGGCAGCCCGGATCGACTGTCGGCGGCCGCTCGTGTCAGACACCGGACATGTCCGGTGTCTGACACTGCGGTTCCGGACTGCCGTCAGCCCGTGATCGTGATCTGGCCGTGCATACCGAGGCCGTCGTGGCCGGGCACGTCGCAGATGTAGCTGTAGCTCCCCGGCGTCAGGTTGACCTTGAACGTCTGACTCTGGCCCGGGCTGATGATGCCGCCCGCCTGGCCGTTGAAGTCGATGTTGTGGTCGGCCTGACCCGTGTTCGTCTCCGTCACGACGAGCGTGCCGCACGGAGCCGATGCGGGAACGCCGCTGAACCCGAAGTCGAACATGTTCGCGGTGAACGTGGTCGTCTGCGGGTTGGTGCACGGCTTCGCGGCCGTCGTGGTGGTTGCCGTCGTCGTCGTCGTCGTGGTGGCGGTCGTCGTCGTCGTGCTGGTCACGACGGTGGTCGTCGGCTTCGGTGCGGGCGGTGCCGCGACACCGACGCCGATCAGGCCCTTCATGCCGAGCTGCGCATGGCCGGGCACGGTGCACAGGAACTCGTACTTGCCCTTCTTCGTGAACTTCACCGTCAGCGACTGCGAGTGCCCGGGCTTCAGCGACGTCGTCACCTTCCCCTTGCACGCATTCGCCTTCACGCTCGTGGTCACGGAGGTGCAAACCTCGAACGTGTGCGGGACCTTCCCGCGGTTCGTCACCTTGAAGACGACGGTGCCCATCGGCACGGTCCGCTTCGAAAGCGTGAACGCGAACTCCGACGGCTTACCCGCCGTCACCACGACCGTCGTCGTCCCCTTCGCGGCTTTCGCGGCGAAGGTCTTCCCTGGTGCGGCAGGTACGGCGAACAACGCGACGACAACCCCCGCGAGGAGGCACGTCGCGCCGGCCGAGACTGAGACTGCTAGGCGTGATCGCATGAACCTCTCCTTTTCACCGGTGCAGGATCCCTAACGTCCTTTCCCCGCACGTGTTAGGGAGACGTATGCCCGGGGCTAAGAGGAACTAAGAACTGCGGGCGGCCTCGGCCCGGCCAACCGCCTGAGCGCCGCACGGCAAACGCGCCGAGCGTCAGAGCCGCTCGACCATCCTCAACGAGACTCCTCTAAATCCGGTGCGGCCCGCGCCACGTAGTAGAGCGCAACGGCAGTCGAGAGAAAGGATGCTCATGCGCAAGTTGGTCGCGGTCGCCGCGGTCGGGTTGGCTCTCGTGGGCACGGCGCTCGCCGGGTCGTCGAGAACCACGGTCACCGTGAAGGTCTCGACGGCGCTCGGCGCGAAGATCCTCGTCAACGCGAGCGGGATGACCCTGTACCACTACACCGACGAGGCGAAGGGGAAGATCGATTGCACGGGGAGCTGCGCCACGTTCTGGCCGCCGCTCCTCGCGACGGGGAAGCCCGTCGCCGGTCCCGGGCTCGCAGTGGCGAAGCTCGGCACGGTGACGCGGCCCGACGGGAAGGTGCAGGTCACGTACAACGGCCTCGCGCTCTACCGCTACGCGGGTGACAAGAAGGCCGGCGACACGAACGGCCAGGGAGTGGAAGGCTCGTGGTTCGCGGTCACCTCGGCGGGGACGATCACGAAGGCGAAGGTCTCGGCCGCAGCCGAGAGCACGCCCGTCAACTCGTCGACGTCGGTCTCCGGCTCGAGCAGCACGCCCGCGTCGTCGGGCGGGACGAACGCGAACGGATGCACACCGGGCGCGATCGTCACGGACGCGAACAGCCCCTGTTACAACTACTAACCGGCAAGTGAAAAGGGACAGGCTTCAGCCTGTCCCCGTCAACTCACCAAGGCGTATGACGGGAGCCGGGCCGACCCGGCTCCCGTCGAGCTTCCGCGACCTAGGTCGCCTTGAACGTGCCCTTCATGCCGGCAGCGGCATGGCCCGGCACGGTGCACTTGTAGGTGAAGCTGCCCTTCTTGAGCGTGACGGTCAGCTTCGCCGACTTGCCCTTCGCAAGCTGCGGCGTCGTCTTGCCGCCGATGTTGAAGTCGTGCTTCAGCGCGCCCTGGTTCGTGATGACGAACGTCACCGAACCGGCCGGCGCGGATGCCTTCGAGAGCTGGAACTTGAACTCCGACGGCTTCCCGGCGACGACGTTGATCACCGTGGCCTTGCGGGCCGTTCCGTGTGCGAGCGCGGGCAGGCTCCAGACGAGCCCGAACGCAGCCAGCGCGAGCGCCAGTGCGCCGAGCCGGATCTTGACCTTCAAGAGAACCCCCCTTTGTCGGACTGACTAGGAGCCATGGTGCCCGACCCGGGCCGCGACACAAACGGCGGGGACGAAAGCTTTATTTCTCTCTAATACGGTTTTTAGATTCCGGACATACCTTCAGCGAGTTCGCCGGGCCAACTACGACAAAGGAGATTGCACGTGGTCGACAAGGTTCTTGTGCGCAGGCGCCCGCTCCTGGTGCTCGCCGTGGCCGGCGTGATCGGCGCCGTGGCGAGTAGTGCTGCACTCGCTGCCCCGGGCCACGGCCGGTTCGGCGGCCGCGTGGCGGCGTTCCGCGGCTTCGGCGGCTTCGGGTCGTTCGCCGGCTCCGCCGGCGGCGGGTCGTTCGGAGGCGGCGGCGGGTTCGCGGGCGGCTTCGCCGGCGGACCCGGGTTCGGCCGCGGCTTCGGCGGCGACGACGGCGGTCAGGGCGACGACGACGGTGGCTTCGGCGGCCGCGGCGGCTTCGGCGGCGGCGGCCACGGCGGCGGCGGCGGCGGCGGCGCGGGAATCCTCTCCGCCGACGTCCTCACGCCGGCCGCGTCGTTCCTCGGCATCACGGTCGCGCAGCTCGCCTCCGACCTGAACGGCGGAAAGACGCTTGCTCAGGAAGCGACGGCGAAGGGCAAGACGGCAACCGACTTGATCAACGCGATCCTCGCGGCGGAGAAGACGGTGCTCGACAACGAGAAGGCGGCCGGGTGGCTGACCGACGCCCAGGAGACGTCGCTCGTCACGGCGCTCACCGCGCAGGTGACGAACCTCGTCAACAACGGCCCTGGCATCCCGCCGACGCAGAAGCCGAGCCTGCTGCAGACCGCGGCGACCTACCTCGGCATCAGCCTGACGCAGCTGCAGACGGACCTGCAGAGCGGTAAGTCGCTCGCCGACGAGGCGACCGCGAACGGTAAGACGGCCGACGGTCTCGTGCAGGCGCTCGTCGCCCAGGTGAAGACGAACCTGGACAACGCGGTCACCGCCGGCACGATCACGGCCGCGCAGGAGGCGACGCTGCTCGCGAATGCGACGACGCGCTTCACGAACCTCGTCGACAACGCGAAGTTCAGCGCCCCGTCGTCGTCCTCCGGCTCCGCCCCGAGCGGCGGCGTCGGCACGATCGCCAAGCTCGAGGCGCTTTTCAAGCGCTAGTCCAGATCGCTCTGGGACCGGAAAAGCGCCCCGCTCTCGCGGGGCGCTTTTCGTTTCCGGCTAGTGGCGATGGGCGAGCCGAAGCACGGTCTTCACGATCGACCCGTGCTGGTCGCCGCCGCCCGCGACGTGGATCGCCGTGAGCGTGTTCGCGCCGTTCGCGACGGTGCACTCCAGCTCGACGCGCGTCCCGGTCGCCAGGTTGAGCGCGGCGACCTGCGACTGCAGGTTCGTCGGGATCGTGCACGTCACGCCCGCCGCCGTGATCGACGTCGACGAGACCGCGCTGACCGCGCCCTCCGCGCGCACGGTCTCGGGCTTCGGCGCCTGCTGCGGGTCGCAACCGCCCGAGGTGATCTCGACGCCGTCGCCGCCGCTCGCGCCGTGGCCGAGCGCGCCGTTCGTGAACCCGCCGGTCGCGCTGAACGCGGCCGAGAAGTTCGCGAGCAGCGACGTGTTCGAGCCCTGCAGGCGGCCCTCGACGACGCCGGCGACGTTCCCGCCGGAGTACACGCCCTCGAAGTGCAGCGCGCCGTCCTCGTCGTGGCCGTCGTTGTTCGTGCCGAGGCTGACCTTGCCGGTGACGGTGCCGAGGTTCGTCGTCGAGTTGACGAGGCTCTCGGCGTCGATCGTCACGGGCCCGTTCAGGGTCGTGTCGGTCGAGTTCGAGATCGTGCCGGTGTACGTGCCCCTCGAGGTCGCATACGTGCCGTCGGCCCCGGTGCACGTCCCCGTCTGCACGTTCCCGGCGGTCGTCGCCGTGAAGGACGCGCTTTCGGCCTTCACCGACTTCGAGTCGAGCCCGTGCGCAACCGCGATGCCGGCGCAGACGAGCGCGACGGCCGCGGTGCAGAACAGAGCGAGTTTGCGCATGTCGTTTCTCCCTGTGGTTGACGAGTGTCGACCAGAGAGACGCGCGAGCCGCTCCGGACTTGCGCAAGGCTCTGTAAACCTTGTGTGAGAGTTCGTGGGCAGGGGGGCCCGCGAACTGGATCAATTTGGGGGGTGCGCGAGCCCGCGGCCCGGTGGCACTTTGCGGCGATGGTCACGTCACCCCACGTCGAGGCGGCCCACGGCGAGTGTTCGAGCTCGATCTTCCGGGAGCTGATCGAGAACCTGCCGATGGTCACGTACGTCGACCGCCCGGGGGTCGGCGCCCCGACGCTGTACGTCAGCCCGCAGCTCGAGGAGATGCTCGGCTATCCCGGCGAGTGCTGGCTCGCGGACCCGTACTTCCTGTTCTCTGTCCTACACGCGGACGACCGGGAATGGATGCTGGAGGCGCGCCGGAGCCGCGGTGACGACGAGGACTCGGTCCTCACGTTCCGCGTCGTCGCCAAGGACGGGCGCGTCATCACGGTGCAGAGCGAGCGCGTCGTCGTTCGCGACGAGGACGGCGTGCCGAAGCACGTCCTCGGCTACTGGGTCGACATCAGCGAGCGCGTCCAGTTCGAGCAGGAGCTGCGCCAGGCGCAACGACTCGAGGCCGTCGGGCGTCTCGCCGGCGGCATCGCGCACGACTTCAACAACCTCCTGCTCGGGATCCGCGGCTACGGCGAGCTCGCGCTCGCACGGCTGGAGCGCGGAGACGTCGATGCGGCCTCGGACATCCGCGACCTTCTCGCCGTGGTCGGCCGCGCGGGCGACCTGACGCGCCAGCTGCTCGCGTTCGCGCGGCGTCAGGTGCTCGAGCCGGAGGTCGTCGACCTGCGCGAGGTCGTCACGGAGATGGCGAAGCTCCTCTGCCGGCTTCTCGGAGAGAAGATCGACCTCGAGTGCACGCTCGGCGATTCCCCGGTGTACGTCGACGTCGACCGCAGCCAGCTCGAGCAGGTGCTCGTGAACCTCGTCGTGAACGCGGGCGACGCGATGCCCGACGGAGGCAGGGTCGCGATCGAGGTGGCGAGGTCGTCGTCGGGCGAGGCCGTCCTGCGCGTCACCGACACCGGTGCCGGCATGGACGAGGACACCGCCGCCCAGGTGTTCGATCCGTTCTTCACGACGAAGGGTCTCGAAGGTACCGGGCTCGGGCTCGCGACCGCGTACGGCGTCATCGAGCAGAGCGGCGGACGCGTCGTGCTCGACACACAGGTCGGCGTCGGCTCGACGTTCGCGGTCTACCTTCCGGCCGCGCAGCGCGCGCCCGAGATCTCGGCGTCTGCTGTTCGAGCGGACGACAACCCGGCTGCCACCATTCTCCTCGTCGAGGACGAAGAGATCGTGCGGACGGGTGTCACGGCAATGCTCGAGCGGGGCGGACACCGCGTCATCGCGTGTGCCGACGGACTCGCCGCACTCGATGCGGAAGAAGGCGTCGCCGCAATCGATCTCATCCTCAGTGACGTCGTGATGCCCGGGTTGAACGGCCCGCAGATGGTCGAGCGGATGCGGCAGGTCTTCCCGGCGGCCAAGGTGCTCTACATGTCCGGCTACACGGACGACGTCGCTCTGCGCACGGGTGCGCTTGCGCCCGGGACGGCGTTCATCCAAAAGCCGTTCAGCGGCGACGAATTGCTCGGGCGCGTGCGAGAGGTGCTTGCCGCATGACTGCGACATGAACAGCTGTCTCATCGCAGACGACCATCCCCCGATCGTCTCCGCGCTCACGCGGTACCTCGAAGAGAACGACTTCACGGTCGTCGGTACCGCTGCGACGGGAGACGAGGCGCTCGAGAAGCTGCAGCGAATGCACCCGCAGGTCGCGCTCCTCGACATCCGCATGCCGGGGCTCGGCGGGATCGACGTCGTCCGCCGCCTGCGCGAGAAGACACCCGAGACTGCGCTCGTCGTGTACACCCGCACCGCGGGAACGGCCGAGCTCAACGACGCGCTCGACGCGGGCGCACGCGGATTCGTGCTGAAGGAGGCGCCGCTCGGCGACCTCGTGCGCGCGCTGCGGACCGCTCAGCGCGGCGGTGTGTACATCGATCCCGTTGTCGCGGGCCTGACGCCGACCCATGAGCGAGCGGTCGACCTCACGAAGCGCGAGCGTGACGTCCTGCGTCTGCTCGCCGACGGATTCCCGTACGATGAGGTCGGGCGCAAGCTGCACATCTCGCCGGAGACGGTCCGCACGCATGTGGGCAAGGCGTGTCGCAGGCTCGGCGCCCGCAGCCGCACGCACGCCGTTGCGCCCGCGATTCGCCTCTCGCTCATCAGCTGACGCCGGTCAGCCCGTCGTGATCGGCGCGCTTTGCTGGACGGTCACCGGCCCAGGGTTCGACTGCGTCACGAGCCGCAGCGTCAAGGTGTACGTGCCCGGCGGGACCGTCGCGGCCGGGAGCTGCACCGTCGCGGGGGCCGCGCCTCCGGTGAGCGCGCCGCGCGCCGCCAGCACCGGTGTGCCGGTCGGATCGTCGAGCGTCAGCAGGTAGAGGCAGTCGCGCACGCAGCCGACCTGCACGCCGGAGGAGAGGTCGGACGGGAACGTGAGCGCGCTCGTCGTTGCCGGCGTCGAGAGTCCGGGGCACGCAACGAGGCTTCCGCGTGCGGCCGACGCGAGCACCGGCTTCAGCGTCGTCGCGCTGGCCTTCGCCGTTCCGTCGGAGGCGTAGAAGCCCGTCGTGTCGGAGCCGTCGACGAGCGTCGCGAACAGCACGCCTTCGGTCTGGGGCTGGCAGCTCGCGGTCTGGAGCAACGTCGTGTACGCGGTCGCCTGGTCCGCGTCGGCGAGGCCGGGCAGTGCCGTCACACCGTCCCAGAGGACCGGCACCGCGGTGCCGAACGCCTTCGTCGCGGCGGCGACGAGCTTCGCGTAGTCCCCGACGGCCCACACGCCTGCGGCGGAAACGGCGGCGGGCCGCACCGCGAGCTCGTCGAACGGCGGCGTCGTCCAGCCCTCGTTCCTGATGTCGCGCGCGTAGGTGTTGAGCAGCGTCTGCGGCGCCGTGTTCCCGTCGACCTCGGCGCCCACGCGCACCGTCGGCGCGGCGGGCTTCACCGCGTCGTCGATCGCACCGAGCGCCTCGAGATAGGTCTTCGCCGCGGCCGGCGCCGGCACGGGGCCGAGCAGGACGTCCTGGATCCCCGGTACCTGTTGCACGAGCGTGGTGACGTCCGCGGCGAGCGCTGCGCGGCCGCTGTCGTCGGACGGTAGTTGCTGCGGCTGCAGCTCGACGACGAGGCGACTCTTCGCAGCGAGCTGCTGCAGCGATGCGACGACCGCGGGATCCGGCGACGACTCGCCGAGCCACTGGACGCCGACCTGCAGCGTCGTCAGGTGCTCGCGTGCCGCAAGCGGCGCCTTCGTCGGGTCCGGAAGCTGCACGCCGACGGTGAACGACGGTTGTGCAAGCGACGCGGGAGTCGCCACACGGGTCGAGGCGCGACGTCCCGCGACGACGTCGGAGACCCGCACGAGCGGCAAGGCGTCGAGGGAGGCGGTGTTCCCGGCCCAGTCGGTCGCGGCGATGTGCACGGCCCAGATCCCCGCCGTCTTCGGGAGCTTCCACGACAGCGTGTGCCAGCCGAACCCGAGCGACACGCGCTTTGAGGCGCCGAGGGCGTCGACGAGCAGGCTCGCCGGCTTCGAGAGCCAGAGCTTGACGGTCCCCGGCGCTGAGTCGCCGAGCCTGAACGCGGGCGGCTGCGTGTCGTAGCCGTCGAACCGCGTGGCGGCGGCCCCGAACGCCGGGTTCTGCGGCGCGAGCTTCTGCAGCAGCGAGACGACGAACTGCTGGTAGTCGAGCGGCGAGAACGTGTGCGGCAGCTGGTAGTAGGTCCAGTACCCGGAGTCGAAGCGCGGGAGATCCGTGAGCGTCGTCTGTTCGAGCTGCGACGCGAGTGCCGAGGCCGCGGAATCCTCGGCCGCGCCGGCGTACTCGCCGAGCGACACGATCGTCTGCAGCTGCGCGTTCAGCACGACCGCCTTGTTGAACCCGTAGAGCTTGATCCAGGGCCCCTCGGGCAATTGCTGCACGAGCCGCCCCGGGATCGCGCGGAA
>JAFAHG010000037.1 GCA_019237315.1 Actinomycetota bacterium | reverse complement strand
GGCTCGCTCCTCGTCGGGCTCTCGAACAAGGACGCGGCGCGGTTCGCGTTCCTGCTCGCGACGCCGCTGATCGGTGCCGCGGCGGTGCTGAAGCTGCCCGAGCTCTTCGGCGCGACGGGCAACGGCGTGCGCGGCCAGGCGCTCGTCGCCTCGCTCTGCTCCGCGGTGACCGCCTACCTCGCGGTGCGGTTCCTGATGCGCTTCTTCGAGACGAACACCCTGACGCCGTTCGCCGTCTACTGTTTCTGCGCGGGGCTCGGCGCGACGATCTACTTCGCCGTCTCGTAACCAGTCGGCAACCGGTTTGTGACCGGAAAAGGCCTGCAAATACGGAACACTTCCGGTGTGCCGATCAAGCAGTCGCCGCTCCTCTGCGAGCTCCACGCGCACACGACGTGGAGCGACGGAACGCACACGTTGCGCGAGCTCGTCGACCTGTACGGCCAGTCGGGTTTCGACGTCCTCGCGGTGACCGACCACGCGACGCCGTTCGACGGCGTCCGGCCCGAGCGCTTCCCCGACTACCTCGAGGCGATCGAGACCGAGCGCGAGCGCGCGGCGCGGCTGTACGACCTGCTCGTCGTCCCCGGCCTCGAGCTGACCTACGACGATCCGGACCCGCTCGTCGCGGGCCACGCCGTCGCCGTCGGGCTGCGGAGCTACGTCGAGCTGGGGGAGGGTCTCGAACCGGCTTTGTGCGCTGCACGTGCGCACGGGGCGGCGCTCGTCGCCGCCCACCCGTACCTCCCCGGCGAGGCGGCCGTCGCGCCGCGCGGCACAGGCGCGTTCGGCGCCGAGCCCGAGCGCTGGGCGCCGCTCGTCGACCGCTTCGAGCTCTTCAACCGCACCGCGCTCTTCTCGTGGGTCGCCGACCGCGGGCTGCCGTTCGTCGCGTGCGGCGACTTCCACGAGCTCGATCACCTCGGCGGCTGGAAGACGCTGATCCCGTGCTGGAAACACGAGCGGGCCGTCGTCGAGTACCTGCGCTCGACGCGGCCCGTGTATCTCGTGCGGCTGGACGCGCCGGCAGCGACGCTGCCGCGCGCGGCCTGAACTACGTCCCCGGCTGGATCAGCTTCAGCGCCTTCTCGTCCGCGACCAGGACCTGGTTCGGCAGCTTCGCGAAGATCAGCTTAGCGCCGTACGACTGGCCCTGGGTCACCGCCCAGTAGACGAACTTGCGGAGCTCGGTTGCCTTCGACGAGCGGCTCGGGATGATGACGTACGTGAACGTCGCCATCGGGTAGGCAAGCTTGTTGCCCTTCGGCGGGTTCACGAGCGAGACGCCGCGGTTGACCGACACGTTCTTCGGAAGCGTCGACGCGGCCGCAGTGATACCACGGAGGCCCGGCGTTGCGAAGGCGCCCGACGCGTTCTGCAGCGCCGCCACCGGCAGGTGGTTCGAGAGCGTGTACGCGGCGCTGATGTAGCCGATCGCGCCGGGATCCGTCGAGATCTGACCGGCGACCCCGCTGTTTCCCTTCTCGCCGACACCCGTCGGCCAGCCGACGGTCGTGCCGGAGCCGACCTGCTTCGACCACGCGGGCGAGACCTTGCTCAGGTAGTCGGTGATCACGAACGTGTCGCCGCTCGGGTCGGAGCGGTAGATCGGGGTGATCGCGAGGTGCGGCAGGTTGAGCTTCGGGTTCAGCTTCTTGATCGCCGGGTCGTCCCAGCTCTTGATCGTGCCGAGGAAGATTCCTGCGACGGTTGGCCCGTTGAGGTGCAGGTCGTTCGGGATGCCCGGCACGTTGTACGAGAGCGTGGTCGCGGTCAGCGCCCACGGGATCTCCACGCAGTTGCCGCACGCCTTCATCTGGTCGGGCGTGAGCGGCGCGTCGGAGGCGCCGAAGTCGACCGTGCGGCTCGTGATCGACGAGATCCCGCCGCCAGAGCCGATCGCCGAGTACGAGATCTGGTAGCCGAACGCCGTGTCGACGGGCTGCGTCCACACCGACACGAGCGGTGCGACGAGCGACGAGCCCGCGCCGACGAGCGAGGTCGACGACCTGTGCGCCGACGCGGCCGCGGACAGTGCGAACGCGACCACGGCGGCAAGTGCGAGTGCGGTGATGGTCTTGCGCATGTTGTGTCCTCCTTCTTCGCTCGAGGGGCACCTGCCCGCCGTTACGATTTCAAACACACGGTGACACAACTTTGAAACCAGATCGTTAAGACACGGTTTCCCTCGTTCGGTGGTACAGCGCGTTGTGAACCGCGTTCGAGTGAGCGCATGCGGCTCTGCGCGCGTCGATGCGTTTCGTATGCGGACGCTGTGGTCCCGGCTGCGCGAACGCCTGCGGCAGCGCAGGCTGCGCCGCCGCGCGCTGCGGAACCGCCGGCTGCTCGACAAGCGCTAGCTAGGACGCCGCGAGCAGCACGATCGTCGCGACGCCGAGGACGACGCCGGCGACGATCAGCGCGAGCTCGAGCCGTTCGTCGAGCCGCGGGAACTCGCCGCGTGCGAGTGCGCGTTCGACGCCGCGGACGCGCACGAAGCCCGCGACGATGAACGAGATCCCGAGTACGCCAAAGCCGCCGCCGACCAGCTCGTACGGCCACTTCGTCACGTGCGAGACGCCCGGCACGATGCGCCCGAGTCCGACGGCGACCGCGATCGACGTCAGCCCGGTGCGCCACCACGCGAGGTAGGTGCGCTCGTTCGCGAGCCGCGTGCGGCGGGTCGCGTCCTTCGTCTCGTCGAACGACAACTAGACCGGATGCGAGGCGTCGGTGAGCTCGTGGAGCTCGCCCGTCACCATGTACGCGATCTGCTCGCCGATGTCGACGGCGTGGTCGCCGATCCGCTCGACGCAGCGGGAGACGACGAGCATGCGCAGGCCGTACTCGCGCTCCTCGGTCGAGTCGCCGAGCGAGAGGACATCGTCGATCGCGTGGCGGTTCGCGCGGTCGATCAGCTCGTCGAGCTCCTGCAGCGAACGCGCCTTCTCGACGTCGCGCTCGGCGAACGCGTCGAGGGCGACGCGGATCATCTGCTCGGCGCGCTGGCCCATGTCCTCGACCGACGCTAGGATCGCCTCCCCGGAAACGCGCAGGTTCCCCATGAGCTTCGTGAGCTTCGCGACCGTGACGGCGTAGTCGGCCATCCGCTCCAGGTGCAGGTTGACGCGCAGCACGGCGAGCACGAGACGCAGGTCGCTCGCGACAGGGGTCTGGCGCGCGAGGAGCGACTGCACGCCCTCCTCGATCCGGAGGTAGCACCTGTCGACCTCGTCGTCGAAGCCGATCACGTCGTCCGCGAGCTCGTCGTCACCGCGGGCAAGCGCGTTCAGCGCGGAACGAAGCGCGCGTAGGACGAGCTCCCCTTCCTCCTGCACCGCCGCCTCGAGCTGCGAGAGCTCGTCCTGGAAGCTCTGCCTCATCCGAAGCGCCCGGTGACGTAACCCTCGGTGCGCTGGTCGGCGGGCTGCGTGAAGATCTTCTCCGTCGAGTCGTACTCGACGAGGATGCCATGCCGGCCCCCGTCCTCCTCGACCTCGAGGCTGAAGAACGCGGTCATCTCCGCGACGCGCGCCGCCTGCTGCATGTTATGCGTGACGATGACGAGCGTGTACTCCTCCTTCAGCTCCTGCATCAGGTCCTCGATCGCCTGTGTGGAAATCGGGTCGAGCGCGGACGCGGGCTCGTCGAGGAGCACGACTTCGGGCTCGACGGCGATCGCGCGCGCGATGCAGAGGCGCTGCTGCTGGCCGCCGGAGAGACCGAGCGCCGAGCGCTTGAGGCGGTGCTTGACCTCGTCCCAGATCGCCGCGCGGCGGAGCGCCTGCTCGACGCGGTCGTCGAGGTTGTCCTTCATGCCGAGGATGCGCAGGCCGTACGCGACGTTGTCGTAGATCGACTTCGGGAACGGGTTCGGGCGCTGGAAGACCATGCCGATCCGCCGGCGCACCTCGATCGGGTCGACGTCCGCGCCGTACAGATCGATGCCGTGGTAGAGGAGCTTCCCGTCGATGCGCGCCGTCGGTACGAGGTCGTTCATGCGGTTGAGGCAGCGCAGGAAGGTCGACTTGCCGCAGCCGGACGGGCCGATCAGCGCCGTGATCGAGTTCTTGTAGATCTCGAGCGAGACGCCCTTCACCGCGAGCGCCTGGCCGTAGTAGACCGAGAGGCCCTGCACGTCGAACACCGGCGTGCGGCGTTCGGGGGCCGGGGGCGGCTTGGCGACGCTCGGCGAGGCGACGGGCCGCGTGGGCTCCACGACGTTCACGCTAACGAGTGTCGACTCCCACGTGCCGCAGCGGGGTTGACCGGATGTGAACGACCTGTGACGGAGTGGTGACGAGGCCCACGGCCGGGGACGCTAGCTGGAAAAGTGCGCTCCGTGGAAGCCGCCTCCGTCGCGCAGCCGTCGGTTTTCCGCCGCACGCGCCATGTCGTCGACCGGATCGGCGACAACGCGCTCTTCGGTCTCTCCGGCGCAGCCGCCGCGCTCGCACTCCTCATCATCGCGGCCATCATCTGGAAGGTCGCCGACGGCGCCTGGCCGGCGATCCGCCATTTCGGGATCGCCTTCGTGTGGCACGGCGCCTGGAACCCCGTGATCGGCCGTGAGGCCTACGGGGCCCGCAACTTCATCATCGGCACGCTCGTCACGTCCTTCGGTGCGCTGCTGATCGCCGCGCCGCTCTCGATCGCGATCGGCCTCTTCCTGAGCGAGCTCGCGCCGCCGGCGATCCGCGGGCCGATCGGCTCGCTCGTCGAGATGCTGGCCGCGGTTCCGAGCGTGGTCGTCGGCCTCTGGGGGATCCTCGTCCTCGGGCCGTTCATGCGCTCGAACATCGAGCCGTTCCTCCACGACTACTTCGGCTGGATCCCGATCTTCGGCGGGCCGCCGTCGCAGTCCGGTGTGCTCATCGCCATCGTCGTCCTGACGATGATGACCATCCCGATCGCATCCTCGATCTGCCGCGAGCTCTTCCTCGGCGTCCCGCGCGACCTCAAGGAGGCCGCCGTCGGCCTCGGCGCGACCCGCTGGGAGATGGTGCGCCACGTCGTCGTCTACAACGTCCGCGGCGGCGTCGTCGCCGGGATCATCCTCGGCCTCGGCCGCGCGCTCGGCGAGGCGATCGCCGTCACGCAGGTGATCGGCAACAGCCTCGGGCCCTTCCACATCTCGCTCTTCAAGACCGGGAACACGCTCGCGAGCCAGATCGCCGCGAACTACCAGGGCGCGAGCACGAACCTCCAGGTCGCCTCGCTCGTCTACCTCGCGCTGATCCTGCTCGTCATCACCTTCATCGCGAACCTCGGCGCGCAGCGGATCGTCAAGCGCTTCGAGCTGCAGAGGACCGGAGGCTCGTGAGCGCCCCACCGATCTCGCTGAAGGCCACAGGCCGGTCGCGGCGCCGTCTGTTCGCGGACCGCGCGGCCGTCGGCGGCGCAATCCTCGCCGCGTTGATCGCCGTCGGCATGCTGGCGATCCTCGTCGGCTCGGTCCTCGCACGCGCGTTCCACTCGCTGACGTGGGACTTCTTCACGAAGGGCCCGGCCGTGTTCGGCCAGACCGGTGGTGGGATCGCACCGGCGCTCGTCGGGACGTTGCTCCTCGTTCTCATCGCGGCCGCGATGGCTGTCCCGGTCGGCGTCCTGATCGCGATCTTCGTGAGCGAGTTCGCGAACCGGAAGGTCTCCGCTCAGATCCGTCTCTGGCTCGACGTCCTCAACGGATTCCCGTCGATCGTGATCGGGATCTTCGTCTTCGCGCTGATCGTGAAGACGAAGTTCCTCGGGATCGGCCACCACCAGAGCGTGTACGCGGGCAGCTTCGCCCTCGCGATCATCATGCTTCCGCTCGTCTCGCGGACGACGATGGAGGTCCTGTCGCTCGTCCCGCGCGAGCTGCGCGAGGCGAGCTACGCGCTCGGCGTCTCCAAGTGGCGCACTGTGCTGAGCGTCGTGCTACCGACGTCGATCGGAGGGATCGTGACCGGCACGACGCTCGCCGTCGCTCGTGCGGCGGGCGAGACGGCGCCGCTCCTCTTCACCTGCTCGATCGCGGGACAGCTCATCAACTGGGACCCGTCGATCTCGGTCGCCTCGATCCCGGTGACGATCTTCACCTACTCCGAGTCGCCGGACACGGCCCTCAACGGGCAGGCGTGGGCGGCGGCGTTCGTCCTGATCGCGTTCGTGCTCCTCACGAGCATGTTCGCCCGGATCATGCTCGAACGCTCGCGGCGCAAGCTCGGCCGCGTCTGAGAAACCTCCGTTCACCACTTCGTCACCGCGTTGTCACCTCCCGGATGCCCACGCCCGGAGGGCAGGGCGGCAGGCTGCCGCTGGATGCCACAAGACCAAAGGAGTGACCGTTCAATGAGGAAGTTCGTGTTCAGCGCGCTCGCTGCGGCGAGCCTTGCACTGCTTTCCGTCGGCGTCGCCGGCGCGAAGCACTCAACCGTCGTGCTGAACGGCGCAGGCAGCACCTTCGTGCAGCCGCTCGTCTCGGTGTGGACGCCTGCCCTCGGCAGCGCGTTCGACTACACCATCCAGTATTCGGGTGTCGGCTCGGGTGCCGGCATCGCGGCGATCACCGCCCGCACCGTCGACTTCGGCGCGTCGGATGCCCCGATGTCGTCCGACCAGTTCACCGCGTGCGGCGGCTGCGTCCAGATCCCGTGGGCGCTCGCCGGGACGTCGATCCCGTACAACATCCCCGGCCTGCAGCTCGCGAAGGGCCAGACCACGTTCCACCTCTCCGGTGACGTGATCGCGAAGATCTACATGGGCACGATCACGAACTGGAACGACCCGGCCATCGCCGCGCTGAACAAGGGCGCGACGATCCCGAGCCTGACGATCACGCCCGTGTACCGCACCGGCAACTCGGGCACGACGTACAACTTCACCGACTTCCTTTCGTCGGTGAGCTCGGCCTGGAAGACGCAGATCGGCCAGGGCCAGTCGGTCAACTGGCCGGCCGGCACCGGCGCGAGCGGCTCCTCGGGCGTCACCGGCGTCGTCAAGAACACCCCGGGCGCGCTCTGCTACGTCGACACCGGCTACGCGATCGCGAACCACCTGACGTTCGCGTCGATCCAGAACGCGGCCGGCAACTTCGTGTCGCCGAGCATCCGCAACGTCGCGGCCGCCGCGGCGACGGTGAAGTCCGTCCCGACCGGCAACGAGCTGCACATCGTGAACCCGCCGAAGTCGGCGCCGACGGCGTATCCGATCGCGACGTTCACGTACATCATCCTCCCGACCCATTCGTCGAATGCGCAGGCCCTCCGCAAGATGGTCTTCTGGGCGCTGACGCAGGGTCAGGCGAAGAAGTACACCGCGGCGCTCTGGTTCGCGCCGATCCCCAAGGTCGTTCTCGTGGCATCCGAGAAGACGCTGCAGCAGGTGGCAAGCACCTAAGCCCTCCCAGCGATGGTGCGATGAAGCGAAGGGCGCCGCGAGGCGCCCTTCGTCTTACTGCGGGAAGACGCAGCGGATGGCGAGGCCCCGCCCCGGCTCGCTCGTCGCCTCGACGGTGCCGCCTGCAGCGGCGACGACGTGCTTGACGATGGCGAGGCCGAGCCCGGTGCCGCGGCCCGCGCGCGCGGAGTCCGCGCGCCAGAAGCGCTCGAAGAGCCGCGGCAGCTCGTCCTCCTGCACGCCCGCGCCGTCGTCGCTCGCCGTGAGGATGGGGCCGGGGGCGATCGAGAGCGTGAACGTCGCGCCGGAACCGGCGTAGCGGATCGCGTTCTCGGTCAGGTTCTCCGCGACGACGCGCACCATGCGCGGGCGCAGCGGCAGGTCGACGTCCGGGTCGCCCTCGGCACGCAGCGAGACCCCGGCGCGCAGCGCAGCCTCCTCGTGCTCGGCGACGACCTGCTCGAGCAGGGGGAGCGCGTTCGTCTTGCCGAGCGAGACGATCTCCTGGCCGCTCTCGAGCTCGGCGAGGAACAGGATCTCGTCGATCAGCGTTCCCGCCTGCTCGACCTCGGCGCGCGCCTGCTCGAGGAGCGTCTGGACGTCGGCGCCGTCGAGCTCGGCCGACTCGAGAAGGGCGAGGATCCGCGCGAGCGGCGTCCGGAGCTCGTGCGACACCGCTGCGGTGAAGCCGGTTCGCAGCTCTGCAAACGGGTCGTTCACCGGATCGTCACCATTCCGTCATCGAATCCAACCGGCCCACCGCTCTATCGTAGGGGCGTGGCGAAGATCCTGATCGTCGAGGACGACGCGGTGATCGCCGATGGAATGGCCCGCCATCTGGCCGCTGCAGGGTTCGACCCCGTCGTCGTCGGCCGCGGCGAGCTCGGGCTGACTCGACTTCGTTACGAGAACCCGGACGTCTGCGTGCTCGACCTGATGCTGCCCGAGCTCGACGGCTGGCGGCTGATCGAGACGGCGCGCTCGGAGGGGATCGGAACGCCGATCGTGGTCGTCTCCGCGCGCGGGACGGAGCACGACCGCGTGCACGCGCTCGACCTCGGCGCCGACGACTACCTCGTGAAGCCGTTCTCGATGCGCGAGCTCGTGGCGCGCGTCGGCGCCGCCGCACGGCGCGGCGTGCGCCCCGCCGAGGAGCGCCGCGGCGAGCCGATCCAGATCGAGGAGCTTCGCATCGACCCGCGCGAGGTGCAGGCCTTCGTCGACGGCTCGAGCGCAGGGCTGACGCCGACCGAGTTCAAGCTCCTGTACACGCTCGCGCTCGACCGCGGGCGGGTCGTGACGCGGGACGAGCTCCTGCAGAAGGTGTGGGGGCGGCGGGAGACCCACCGCGACCGCACCGTCGACGTCTTCGTCCGCCGCCTGCGCCAGAAGATCGACCGGATCGCGCCGGCGCACTCGTTCATCCAGACGCGCTTCGGCGTCGGCTACAAGCTCGAAGCCGAGCCCAAGTAGCGGAGCGCGGCGAGCGCCGCGGCGAGCGTCAGCGGAACGAGGATCCACCCGAGGACGGGCGGCTTCGCGGAGCGAGGGCCGCGTGCCGGCGCGCCGGGCCGCGCGGTACCAGAGGTACGTCGAGAGCGACCCGGTGAAGAGGAGGTTGGGGCCCAGGTCGAGGCCGAAGAGGATCGGCAGTGGATGCGGGAGCCGCTGCGCCGAGAGAAGCGCGGCCGCCGGCAGGTTGTTCACCAGCACGGTCGCCCCAGCGGCGATCGCCGCGGCGGCGACCCCGCTCGCATGGCGGACGAGAGACGCCGGCCCGCTCCACTCGCGTGCGAGGGTGCCGAGGCCGACGGCGAGGACGAAGAGGCCCAGGAGGACGCGCAGGTCGATGTCCGGCCGCAGCCGTCGCCGAGCCGCGACGAGCATCCCGATCGCGAGGACCGGGACGGCGGGGTTGTGCAGCGCGAGGATCGCGGCGGTGGCGGCTGCCGTCGCCGCGGCGCCCGCGCCCGGGCGGAACGGATGCAGGCCGCCCGCGGCGCGGATGCTCTCGCGGGGCCGGTAGACGAGCCACACGAACGCCACGGTCGACAGGACGACGACGAGCCACGGGACGGCGGTCACACGTGCGAGCGAGAGGCCCGCCTGCCGTTTGTGCGCGAGCACGATCAGGTTCGTCAGGTTCGACCCCGGCAGGAGGATCGAGGCGCCGTTCGCGATGAACAGGGACCCGTAGAGGAACGCGCGCACGTCGCAGCCGCGGCGCGCAGCGGCGTGGAGCACGATCGGCGTGACGAAGATCGCGGCCGTGTCGAGGTTCAGCACCGCGATGACGGCGGCGTCGAGCCCGAGGAGGGCGGCGAGAAGGGCGAGCGGGCCGCCGCCGACGCGCTCGATGCGGCCGGCGGCTGCGGCGAAGAGCCCCTCCGACTCGACCACCGCGCCGATGAGGAGGAGGCCTGCGACGAGGACGAACGGCGGCCAGGACTGGCGCAGCGCGCCGGCGACTGCGTGGCCCACGGTCGGACGCTAGCGGGGCCGTATCCGCCTCCGGGCGACTGCGGTTTGCTCCTTGTAAACAAGCTTGAAAGGAGTGACAGGATGAGGCGACTGCTCGCAGGGCTCGCGCTCGCCGCCGGTGCCGCCGCGTTGACGGTTCCCGGCGCGGGCTTCGCGGCCGGTCAGATTGCGATCAGCGGGACCGCTCCGAACGGAGGCTGCGGTCCCGTCAAGGCGGTGACGCTGCGCGATCCGTCGTCGGTCGGCGTCCACGTGGCGCTTGCGTCGCGGGCCGGTACGCCGTTGCGGATCCAGGTGCTCGACGCGTACGGCAACCTGCTCGCGAGCTCGGCCGCGAAGCGCGGTGCGAACGACGGCAGGTGGAACCTCGAGCCGGGCACCTACGGCCTCGTCGCGTGCACGAACTGGCAGCGGTCGGTCCGCGGCGCGCTCACGTACGCAGGCAGCGTGAACATCAACGACCGGACTCCCACGCCGCTGCCGATCTGGTCGGTGCTCGCGGCGAAGGTGTCGGTAACGACCCGCGCGCTCGGGAGCGGGGCGGTGCGGACTCCGCACGGGCTCGTCTGGTTCGAGCTCACCGCGAACCAGCACGGCTCGTACGTGCAGATGAGCGACCCGCAGAAGGGGAAGTACTTCCGCCAGTCGCTCGTCCGGACTCCGGTCTACGGCGTCGGCAGTGTCGCGATCGCGAACGGCAGCGGGAGCTTCCTGCTCTCGACCAAGGGCCTGACGCAGCACGTGACGCTTCGGGCGCCGGGGTACAGCATCAGCGGCAACGTCGTCCAGGGTCGGTTCACCCTCCAGTAGGACGGTTTCGCGGGGCCGCCTTCGGGCGGCCCCGCTCGTTCGTAGACTCAGGCCGTGGACTTCGAGCTCTCGGCCGAGCAGCGGGAGATCCAGCGGCTGGCGCGGGAGTTCGCGGAGGCGGAGATCGCGCCGCACGCGGCGGACTGGGACCGCGCGCACGGCTTCCCGCGGGCGCTGCTCGCGCGGCTCGGCGAGCTCGGGCTGCTCGGCGTGTGCGTGCCGGAGGCCGACGGCGGTGCGGGCGCGGACTTCCTGTCCTACATCCTCGTGATCGAGGAGCTCTCGCGTGCGGATGCCGGCGTCGGCGTGACGGTCGCCGTGCACACATCCGCGTGCACGCTGCCGCTCCTCGCGCACGGATCGGTCGAGCAGCGCGCCGAGTTCGTGCCGCCGCTCGCGCGTGGGGAGGTGATCGGCGCCTTCGCGCTGACCGAGCCGGGAGCAGGGTCCGACGCCGGCGCGCTGAGGACGCGCGCCGAGCGAACGGACGACGGCTGGCACGTCTCCGGGACGAAGCAGTGGATCACGAACGGCTCGTTCGCCGGCACGTTCCTGCTCTTCGCGCGCACGGACGCCGAGCGAGAGGGCGCGCGCGGTGTGACCGCGTTCGTTCTCGACGCAGCGCACGTCGCCGTGGCGCGGGAGGAGGAGAAGCTCGGGCTCAACTCGTCGTCGACGGCGGATCTCGCGGTGGACGCCGTGGTTCCCGCCGAGCGGCTGCTCGGCGAGGAGAACCACG
>JAFAHG010000187.1 GCA_019237315.1 Actinomycetota bacterium | reverse complement strand
CGTGCCGCACGCGCAGCAGCGCGAGCCGGCCGACGTACGGCGAGGCATCGAGGTTCGTCACCAAAGCCTGCAGCGGATGCTCGGGGTCGTACGACGGCGGCGGGATCGTCTCGAGCAGCGTGTCGAACAACGGCATCAGCGTCGACTCGAGTGCATCCGGCGCGAGCCCCGCGCGACCCTCGCGCGCCACCGTGTACACGATCGGGAACTCGATCTGCTCCTCGCTCGCCTCGAGGTCGAGGAAGAGTTCGTACACCTCGTCGACGACCTCCGCCGGCCGCGCGTCGGGCCGGTCGATCTTGTTCACGACGAGCACGACCGGCAGCCGCGCCTCCAGCGCCTTGCGCAGCACGAAGCGCGTCTGCGGCAGCGGCCCCTCCGACGCGTCGACGAGCAGCAGTACCCCGTCGACCATCGTCAGCCCGCGCTCGACCTCGCCGCCGAAGTCTGCGTGGCCCGGCGTGTCGACGACGTTGATCTTCGTCTCGCCGAGGCGGATCGCGGTGTTCTTCGCGAGGATCGTGATGCCCTTCTCGCGCTCGAGGTCCATCGAGTCCATGACGCGCTCGGCGATCTCCTGGTTCTCGCGGAACGAGCCGGACTGCCAGAGCATCGCGTCGACGAGCGTCGTCTTGCCGTGGTCCACGTGCGCGATGATCGCGACGTTCCGGAGGTCGTTGCGCTGGGCGAGGGCGGGCCGGGACACGGCCCGGCAGGGTAGCGGCGGCCGTCAGGGACCGGCGTGGGCGACCGGCGCGCTGACCTGATTGTTGGCGATCGCCTCGCGCACCTTCGCCGGCGTGAGCCAGCCGTGCGAGGCCGGAATGCAGGTCTGCACGGTGCGGAGGACGCTCGGCGAGTGGACGTCGATCCCCTGGGCGACCACCATCTCCACCGTCAGCTCGCCCTGCGAGTTCGGGTCGGGGAACTGCGACAGCCCGTGGCTGCGCATGCAGCGCGCGAACGAGAGCTCTGCCGCGATCCGTGCGCGCTCCTGCGCCGCGGACTGCTGCGAATTGTTGCCGGCCCTCGACGGCAGGAGGTGCGCGCACGTGCGTTGCGCGGTCTGGAACGCCGGCGCGTTCGTCTGCAGGCGGTTGATCGAGAGCTTGAAGTTCAGCGGGCTGAGCTGCTGCGGGTCCGGGAAGTCCGGCACGCCGTTCGAGCGCATGCAGTTCGAGTAGGCGACGATCGCGTTCTGGCCTGTCGTCGTCGTCGTGGTCGGATGAGAGCCGCCGCAACCCGCTGCGAGCAGCGCGAGGAATCCGACCAGTGCGAAGCTCTTCCTCATCCCACACCCACGCTAGTGCGCGTGCGGTAACGGCGGGGGAACGGCTCCTGTTACGTCGCCGTAACCTCTACGCGGGGAACGCGACCTCGACGCGCAGGCCGCCGAGCGGGCGCGGCAGCGCAACGAGCGCAGCGCCGTGCGCGGTCGCGATCGCCTGCACGATCGAGAGCCCGAGGCCCGTTCCGCGGTTGTTCGTGCGCTCGGGGTCGAGCCGCTGGAACGGCTGGAAGATGCGGTCGAGCTCGTACGTGGGAATCACCGGCCCGGTGTTCTCGACGGTCAGCACTGCGCGGTCGGCGTCCCGGTGCGTGCTGACGGCGATCTCGCCGTCCGGCACGTTGTAGGTGACCGCGTTGTCGACGAGGTTCGCGACGAGCCGCTCGATCAGGCGCGGATCGCCTCGCATCACCGCTGTGCCGAGCCGCTCCCGGACGGTGACGTCGTCGGTGTCGGCCCGCGCGAGCGCGGCAGACGCGATCGCGGCGAGATCGACCGTCTCGCGCGACTCGAGGCCGCGCTGGCTGCGCGAGAGCGTAAGCAGCGCTTCGATCGTCCGCTCCTGCTGCTCGCCGACGGCGAGCACCTTCGAGCAGACCTCCCGTAGCGTGCGCTCGGTCGCGTCCGGATCGGCGAGCGCGACCTCGAGGAGCGCGCGCTCGTACGTCAGCGGCGTTCGCAGTTCGTGCGACGCGTTCGCGACGAAGCGGCGCTGCGCGTCGAACGCGCGCTCGAGCCGCTCGAGCAGGCCGTCGAATGTCGTGCCGAGCTGGTGGATCTCGTCATTCGGCCCGTCGAGCGCGAGCCGGCGGTGCAGGTTCGTCTCCGAGATGTCGCGCGCTGCATTCGTGATCGTGCGCAGCGGCCGGAGCGCACGCCCGGCGACGATCCAGCCGAGCCAGATCGAGATGACGGCCATCACCGCCAGCGCGAACGCGCAGTCGACGAGAAGCTTGTGCAGCGCCGCCGTGGACTGCGCCTGTGCCTGCAGCGCGAGTTGCGCCGGTGTCGGGTTCGGCTTGAGCACCTGCACCGGGATCTTCCCAATGCCGAACTTCGTGATCGCTATCTTCGGGAGAGGGACGCTTGACGCCGTCGCGACGATGAACTTCTTGCCGCTCGCGACGAAGAAATCGCTGGAGTACTGGTGGCGGACGACGAAGTACATCGTCGTCAGGAGCATGGCGCCGCAGACGAGGAACAGGCCCCCGTAGAGCGCCGTCAGCCGCAGCCGG
>JAFAHG010000031.1 GCA_019237315.1 Actinomycetota bacterium | reverse complement strand
TGGGCCTAATGGCGGACCACCATCACGGTCGCCTTCAAGGGGCTACCTCTGGCGGGTAGAAGGGGTAGAGCCACACCACGAACCGTACGTCGAGGCACTACTCGTCCTGCGGTACGAACGGCCACACCCCGAGACAGTCGAATAGCCGAGGGGCCACAGCGACCGGCGTGGGCATTGTCGGCTGCCCGAGCGTTCGGGAATCACGCCTGACTATCGAGCAGCCCGACGCCTCAGCCACGCCTGGACGCCAGGACTGGTAACGGCTACCACGATCCAGCCGAGTGCGAACGGCGCAGCCACGATCGCACCCCAGCTCGCGTACAGGAGCGCGGTGCCCACCGCGGCGATCGCTGCGTCGATCAGAAGCCAGCGAACCGGGTGAGCGCGTCGTGACGCCAGGTAGGGCGTGACATAGTCCGCCATCAGTCGTCCGTTCCCGCGACGCCAGGCGTCTGAACCCCGTCGTGCGCGAGCGTTCAGCGAGACACTCTGACGGGAAGACTTCCTACGTGAAGGTCAAGGTGACGGACTGGGCTGTCTTGCTCGGTGCGTTCGGGGTGGTTATCGGCATCGGCTCGATGATCGCGGAAAGGTCCGTCACGGCCGGAGTTGGTCCACTCATCGGCACGGTCTTAGTCGTCGCGGCGCGAGAGCTGTGGCTCCGTCGTTGGCCAACCACTCAGGAGAAGGCGAGACAGGAAAGGCGCGCGCGCGGTCGCGGGTAAGGTGGCCATTGCTTGTGCGACGGCCCCGGTACGCCAGGCCGTCGCCAGCCCTTGATCCTCTAGATCCAGAGGTGCTCACGCGCGCGCGTGTACCAGATCGGGCATGCGAAGTGCCTAAAATGGCTTTGTTGAGCGATGGAGCGAGGCGGACTCGAACCACCGACCTCCTGGTGCGATTTGCTCGCTGAGTATTGCGACCAGTGGCGAGCAGTCGCGGTTTGGCTCAGCGGCCGGGGCGCCGGTCCGCGATGTTCGCGTCGCTGCTCCAAAACATGCTCCATACCCGAGCACGTTGCGCGATCTCCAAGATAGATGTGCCCAGAAAAGCATATTTGCAGGGATTTCGCAAGCCCTCTAACGGACTCGAACCGTTGACCCCCTCCTTACCATGGAGGTGCTCTACCTACTGAGCTAAGAGGGCGCTCGCGCGGGATTCTAGCCGCGGTCAGTGCAGGCGCTCGAGGCCCAGCAGGCCGCCGAGGGCGAGCGAGAACGCGGCACGCGTGAACACGTGCAGCCCGCGCGGTTCGGACCGACGTACGACGTACACGCGCTCCGCGTCGCGGGGGCGGCGCGATGCGGCCGCGGTGCCGAAGCGGTCGCGCAGCCAGTCCTCCTTCGGGCCGACGAGGACCGGCTCGAACTCGGGATCGAGCCCCGCGAGCAGCTCGTCCACGAGCTGGTCGTACTCCGCGTCGCCCGGCGGTTGCGTGACGACGACAGCGGCACGCCGGCGTGCGCGCACCTCGACCGTTGCGCGCGCGTCGACGCCGAACCAGCGATGACGCTCTTGCACGAGGTCGACGACGAGCTCGTGCGCGCCTGCCGAATCCGGCGCGTGGAACGCCAGCGGAACGAGCACCGTCTCGCCGGGATGCACGTCGTGTGGGAGCGCCGTTCGGAACTGCTCGTCGAGCAACTCGACGCCGTCCCAGCGGTACGACAGACGGATCTCCGGCAGCGCGTGCAGGCCGCCCGGCCAGGTCGCGCCGCCGAGATTCGTGACGCGCACGTCCACCTCGCGGATCTCGCCGGCGACCGGCGACGGAGGCGGTCCGATGTCGATCCGCGCCGAGTAGTCCGAGTCGGCGAGCGGCGCTTCCGTCCAGTGCGCGTCGATCTCCGCGCGCGTCGCGCGACGAACCGGGTGCGACGAGGCGCCCGCGGGCACACCCGCGCGCACGTGCGCGACGACGGCCGCGTCCTCGGCGGGAAGTGGCGCGACCGCGAGCCGCTCGTGCAGCTCGGGCAGGTAATAGGCCACGTTCAGCGGCATGCCGCCGAGTCGCACGCCGGGACGGAGCCGCTCGTAGCGCCGCGCCTTCGCAGCGCGCTCGGCGTAGTCGTTCTCGACGAGGTCGAGGTGGTAGAGCGGTGCGTCGAGATACGCATGCGGACCATCCGCCTGCACCGGGATGTGCACTCGCCCCGGGAAACGCGCCGCGTCGCGGCGGACGAGGCGAAGCTGCCAGTCCGGCGTCCACGGATCGTCCGCGAGATAGCCGTCCTCCCACAGCCATCGCCGCGGAACCCACGCGTGCGTGAGCGATTCGTCGCGGTCACCTAGTGCCGCGAGGAGAGCGGGGCTCGGAACCTCGTCGTCGTCGAGCCGGAGCACCCAGTCGCACCTGCACAGCGAGTGCAACCAGGCGAGCGCGCGCTCGGGCGGGTCGGTGAACGGGAACGTGACGAGGGTGTCGGCGAGCTCGGCGATCCGCGCCGTGACGTCGCCACGTTCGTCGACGGCGACGACGATCTCGTCCGCGGCCGGACGCACTAGCTCGAGCAGCGCTGCGAAGCGTTCGGGAACGCCCCGGGAGAGAAAGCAGATCGTGACGGTGGAACGCGGCACTGGGGGGCCTTTCCGCCTGCCGTTCTCAGGAACGACGACAGTTTCGGCAGCCTGCGTTTCACGCCTGTTCAGCGTCCGTAAAGGACCGGTAAAACCGCACGCCGCCGCGCTAGGATGGTCTCGATGCGAAAGGCACTAGCCGCAGCCGTCGCGTTGGGTTTCGTCTTCGCGGGGGTCGCCTGGGCACACGTCGCCGTCAACGACCCGAACACGATCGCGTGCCCGTCGGCGCCGGCCGGCTGGAAGGCACTCCCCGTCCGCAAGACGATCGCGACGCCGCAGAGCGTTCCCGAGGCCGCCGCCGAGGAGCACATGGCGACCGGCGGGAACCTGGTTACGGTCTCGTGTACCTACTACGCCTCGCCGGTCAGGCAGGTGACGGCGCGCGTCAGCTACGCCCTCCCGACCGACATCAACCCGGTGAACGACTTCTACTGGGGCTGCGGTACCGGCGACCAGCCGTGGGACACCTCGTACCGCGTCTATCGCGTGCCGAGCTCGTCGCAGTGGGCGCTCGGGATGTTCGACGACATCGCGGGATACATGCCGGACAACCAGGCGCCGAAGTTCGAGAGCGTTGCGAAAGAGTTGCTGCAGAACGCGAACGGCTA
Organism: Actinomycetota bacterium; assembly: GCA_019237315.1. Classification (GTDB taxonomy): domain Bacteria; phylum Actinomycetota; class Thermoleophilia; order Gaiellales; family Gaiellaceae; genus PALSA-600. The sequence goes on along the minus strand of JAFAHG010000031.1, from coordinate 2,378 downwards.
CGCCCATCCGTGCAAGAACGCGACGACGCCGGCGGCGCTGACGTCGCGCTTCTCCTTCGACATCTACGTCGCGGGCGCGAACATCAAGAGCATGTTCTGGACGGACGACGCCAAGGCGAAGAACGGCGTAGCTCCGATCACGCAGTCCGACCAGACCACCTCGCCGTTCCAGGTGCCGCTCGGCGGCAAGACGGTGCCGCTCACGATCGAGCTCGTGAAGGGCATCGACTTCAAGTCGTCGACCGCGCACACGAACGACACGGTTCGCTACGCCGTGAAGGTGGTCAGCACGAAGGTGCCGCAGTGCTCGCGCGGCGCGACCGGCACGCTGACGATCTCTTCGAGGCCCTTCGTGTCGCTGAACGTGTGCGGCCGCTCGTTCCTGCAGAGCCAGACGCCGCGCCGGATTCGCTTCTTCTGGTAGCCCGCCCTCGGGGCGGTGCGAGTGGGGGCGAGAGGATTCGAACCTCTGTAGGCTGAGCCGACGGGTTTACAGCCCGTTCCCTTTGGCCGCTCGGGCACACCCCCTTGAGGCGCGCCGCATTGTAGCCTCGGGTTCGTGCAGCGATTCGACGCGGTGATCGTCGGCGGTGGGCCGGCCGGTTCGACGCTCGCGTGGCGCCTCGCCGACGCGGGGGCCTCCGTGTGCGTCGTCGACAAGGCGCGGTTCCCGCGGGACAAGCCGTGCGGCGGCGGGTTGACGACGCGCGCCTTCCGCGCGTGCCCGGTCGATCCTTCGCCCGTCGTCGAGGAAGAGGTCGACGTCGTCGAGCTCCGGTTCCGCTACGGCGACGCCGTCGTGCGTCACGCGCGCGAGCCCGTGATCCGGATGACGCAACGGCGCCGGCTCGACGCGTTCCTGCTCGACGCGGCCCGCGAGCGCGGGGCCGACATACGCGAGGGGACGACGCTCGACGATGTGGGCGTCGAGGGAGACGTGATCGTCGGCGCCGACGGCGCGAACGGGACGACCGCGAAGGCGGTCGGCCTCGGTGTGGGCATCGTCCACGGTGTTGCATACGAAGGCAACGCATCGTACGCGCAGATCTCACGCGACCGCTACGCGCGGCGCGCCGTGGTCGAGCTCGCCGACATCCCCGGCGGCTACGCGTGGGTCTTTCCGAAGGGCGACCACGCGAACGTCGGCGTCGGGGCCTGGCAGAGCGAGGGCCGGAAGCTGCGCGAGCACTTGCGCCGCGCGTGCGCGGCCCACGGACTCGACCCGGAGAGCCTCTCCGACCTGCGCGGCCACCGTCTGCCGCTCCGCCGCCCCGGCACGAGGATCGCCGGTGAGCGCGCGCTCCTCGTCGGCGATGCAGCCGGGCTCATCGACCCGGTGTCCGGTGACGGCATGTACGAGTGCTTCGTCTCGTCGCGGCTCGCCGCGGCGGCGATCCTCGACCGGCTCGCCGGCCGGGCCTCGAGCCTCGAGCCCTACCAGGCCGCCGTCGACGCTGAGCTCGCCTCGCTCCACCGGGCCTCGTGGAAGCTCAAGCGCGCGCTCGACCGCTGGCCCGTTGCCTCCTGGCGGGTGGCGCGCACGAAGCTCGTCTGGCGGACGGTCGAGAACCTCCTGCTCGGCGAGCTCTCGAGCCCGTCCGAGCAGCACGGCCTGGCGCGGCTCCCGCTCAGGGCCCTCGCCACGCTCGGCCGCTAAAGCGGCCCGCCGCACCTGCCGACAATCGAGGTGGGATGAACCTCGACACCCTCCTCGCAGACGCGGTCCAGCGCGGGGCCTCGGACATCCACCTGAAGGTCGGGCGGCCGCCGCTGATCAGGCACGACGGCGCCGTCAAGCCGATCGACGGCGCCGCGCCGATGACCGACGACGACCTCGACGCATGCGTTCGGACGGTCACCGCGTCCGCGCCCCAGCGGTACGACTCCTTCCAGCAGCAGAACGACCTCGACGTCGCCTACACGGCACCCGGGCTGCCGCGTTTCCGCGTCAACGTCTTCCGCCAGCGCGGGGCCGTCTCGATGGCGATGCGCGTCATCCCGCACCGCGTGCCGCAGTTCGACGACCTCAGCCTGCCCGAGGGCGTCCGCCGCCTCGCCGAGGAGCACCGCGGGCTCGTGCTCGTCACCGGCGCCACCGGCTCGGGCAAGACGACGACCCTCGCGGCGATCGTCGACCACATCAACAGAAATCGCGCCTCGCACATCGTCACGATCGAGGATCCGCTCGAGGTGCTGCACGAGGACAAGCAGTCGATCGTCAACCAGCGCGAGGTCGGGCTCGACACCGAGAGCTTCGGCCAGGCGCTCCGGCGTGCGCTGCGCCAGGATCCCGACACGATCCTGATCGGCGAGCTGCGAGACGCGGAGACGGCGCAGACCGCCCTCCAGGCGGCGGAATCCGGCCACCTCGTGCTCTC
>JAFAHG010000278.1 GCA_019237315.1 Actinomycetota bacterium | reverse complement strand
TCGACCACAGCAAGGCGATGCCCGCGGGCACGTTCGGCGGCGGCCGCACCGTCGTCGTCCACCTCCGTGGAAAGGTCCCGAGCGGCGCCGTCGTCGGCGTGACCGTCGAGCCCGCCGGGGGATCGCAGCAGCCGACCACGCAGCCGTTCATCACCTCGGTCCCGGTCTAAGAAGCTTCTTAGGTGGCACCCCCGGACGCCGGGGTAGAACGGACCGCATGAAACCGTTCAGGCTCGCCATCACGATCCTGCTCGGCGCGTTGCTCGTCGCCGCCACCGTCGGCTTCACGAGCGGCAACAGGAGCTCGTCGATCAGCGCATCGACAGCCGCGTCGAGCCTGCAGAACACGTTCGTCGACGTCTTCCACCGCGTCTCGCCGTCGGTCGTGCAGATTCAGACACCGGCAGGTCTCGGCTCGGGAATCGTCTTCGACGCGAAGGGCGACATCGTCACGAACGACCACGTCGTCACGGGGTACACGACCTTCTCGGTCACGACTTCGACCGGACGCAAGCTGTCCGCCAAGCTCGTCGGCGAGTTCCCGCAGGACGATCTCGCCGTGATCAACGTGTCCGGCGAGAACCTCGAGCCCGCGACGTTCGCGGACTCGTCGAAGCTCAAGGTCGGCGACATCGCAATGGCGATCGGAAACCCGCTCGGGCTCGCGTCGAGCGTCACCGAAGGCATCGTCAGCGCGCTCGACCGCACGGAGTCGGAGGGGAACGGCACGACCCTTCCGAACGCGATCCAGACGAGCGCCGCGATCAATCCCGGTAACTCCGGCGGCGCGCTCGTGGACATCGACGCCCGCGTGATCGGCATCCCGACGCTCGGCGCAACCGATCCCGAGCTCGGCAGCACAGCCGCCGGGATCGGCTTCGCGATCCCGAGCAACATCGTCACGAGCATCGCGAGCCAGATCGTCAAGTACGGCCACGTCGTCAACTCGCACCGCGCGTACCTCGGCATCCAGGTCGGCGACACCGGCGGGAGCGGCGTCTACGTCGCAGCCGTCTCCGCCGGCGGCCCCGCGGCGAAGGCGGGACTCGCGGTGGGCGACGTGATCACCGCCGTCGCCGGCCAGGCCACGCCGACGACCGACACGCTCGGCACGGTACTCGCGGGCTTCGCGCCCGGGAAGACCGTCAGCGTCGCGGTGACCAAGCAGAGCGGCGCCAAGGCGACGCTCTCGATCACGCTCGGCGAGTACCCGAGCGGGACGACGGGCTAGCCGCTAGCCCGGGCCCATGCCCGGGTGGTCGAACGACAACGGAATGCCTTCCGGGCCGTGCCCCCGGTAGGCATTCCGGAACGTCTCGAACGCCTTCTGGTCGAACCGCGGGCAGATCGCGACGTGCCCGATGCCGTAGTCGCCGTTGCGGTAGTAGTCGGACGGGTTGCCAGTCCACGCGGTCAGCGCGATACGGCTGCCGAGCGTCTTCCCGGCGATCGGTTGGTAGAGCGGCGTGCCGAAGACGCCCACCGGCTGCTCGTCGTAGAAGTTCTGCAGCTGCGTGATCTCGGACTGCGGCACCTGCTTGCCCCACCACATGACGACGGCGCCGTGCTCTTCGTTGTGGACGACCTGGCGCGGGTTGACGGGGTCGGTGTAGAAGCCCCAGACCGCCCAGAGGCCGTAGTGCGCCCCGGCGGCCGGCGGGAACGTGTCCCAGAGCTTGTCCATCGGCGTCGACAGGCTGGGCACGTCGGCGTGGTAGTTCGTCTTGTTGTGCGGCGGGAGCGGCTTGCGGTCGTAGTAGGTGCAGCCCGCAGCGAGCATCGCTGCGCGCACGTCCGCGCTCGACGTCTTGCCGCCGCCGCCTGCGAGCGCGACGACGACCACGATCACGACGACGACCGCTGCGCCGATTCCGGCGAGAAGCCAGGGACCGCCGGGGAGCGCCGGCATGCCGTGCCCACCCGGCACGTCGCGGCGCCTCGGCGCCTGGACAGGCGGACGTGGCGTCCGCGACTTCTTCGCCATGCCCGTAGCTTACGCGGGGACCCCGCGCGGTCAGTCGGTGATCTGCACCGGCGTGCCGAGGGGGAGCAGCTGTGCGAGCTTCGCGATCGCCGCGTTGCTCACCCGGATGCATCCGTGGCTCACGTTCGTCCCGAGGCCTTGCGGGTAGTCGGTGCCGTGGAGGCCGATCTGGCCGGGGCCGCCGCCGAAGCTCTGCAGGACGTTCGAGTACGCGGACAGCCCGAACGCATATGGGCCGTAGGGACCGTTCGGGTTCGGCTGCTTCAGGAGCTCGACGAGGTAGTACGTGCCGTGCGGAGTCGGCAGCACCGAGCGGCCGACACCTGCGGGCGTGTTGAGTACGAGCTTGCTGCCGTCGAACACGGTGATGCGGGGTGACTTCAGCGACACCCAGACCGTGTACGGGTCGAGCGCGAGCGTGACGTTTCGGTCACGCACCCAGCCGACGCTTCCGTTCGGCCTGATCGGAAGGAAGACCTGCTCCCACCCCGTCGCCCGGTTCTTCACGAGGAAGACGAGCGGCGAGCCGTCGGTGTTGCGGCTCGGGAGCCGCAGGAACGGCTTCCGCGCGTTCGGCGAGCGGTAAGATCGCCTTCCCCTTCGCCTGCGCGACGATGCTCGCGTTCGAGGCTCCCGCCGTCCCCGCCCCCGCCGCCGGAGCGGCGGCGAGGGCGACGACTGCGGCGAGAGCGGCTGCGCGTGCGGCCGCCATCGCGATTACCCCGTGAACGTCGCGGCCTTGACGACCTTCGGAGCCGGCTTGGCCTTCACGTGGACGACGCGCACGATCACGCGCTTCACGATCACCCGCCTGACGACGGTGTGCTTCGCGCCGAGCACCTTCGGAGCGGGCGCGACGTTCGCGATTGCGCTCGCGGACACCGGCTGCGCGGACGCGCTGGCCGATGCGCTCGCGGAGAGGCCGCTCGCGCTCGCCGTGTTCGTGTAGGTCGGCGTGTTGTCGGAGGTCATGACGTGCGAGCAGTGGTAGAGCAGCGTCTGACCCGGCGACAGCGCGATGTTCGAGATGTCGAGCGTGTGTCCACCGACGATCACGCAGCCGGGATCGACGAGATGCGCGAGGAGCGCGATGTTCCCGTTGTTCATCAGGTGGATCTCGTAGTCGACGCGGTGGCCGACCTGCGTGTCGATCGGGCCGGGCACGAACGTGCCGCCGGTCGCGTCGTCACGCTCGAGCTTCACGATCGCAAGCGACGGCGCCGGAGCAGGCGCGGGTGCCGCGGCAGGCGTGGGAGCGGCCGGGGGAGGTGTCGACGGAGCCGGCGTCGACGGCGCGGGCGACGAGGGCGTCGCGTTCGTCGGAGTCGAGCAGTCGACGTTCAGCGCGTAGTGGCCGTTCTTCAGCGTGTTGTCGCCGTTCTGGCTCGTGTCCGACTCGTTCGGGTCGTTCGGCTGGTGGACGTCGTACGCGTTCGCGCAGAACTGGCCGTTCGTGTCCTTCGTCGCAGCCTGGAACGCCGCCAGGTTCGCGTACGTGTGCTGCGCCGAGAACGTTCCGTGCGGGTACGGCGCCGAGGCCGTCGTCCCCGCGCAGTAGTCCGCGAGCGTCGTGTCCATCGTGCTCGGGAGGTGGAGCGTGACGGGTGTCCCGTCCACGGCCTTGCCCGTGAGGGTGACCGGCGTGTTCGAGCCGTCGTTCCACGAGACGGCGATGCCGATCGCGTAGTGGCCGTTGACGTCCTGGTGACCGTCGACGCCCTGCGCCGGCTTGTTGCCGTTCCAGCAGCTCTGCGAGTCCTTGCCGCCACCGTTGACGGAGTTGTCGCCCCAGCTCCAGGTGCCGTTGACGGTCACCGTGACGGAGCCGTCAGAGTTGACGACGTAGCTCGAGCTCGTCGAATCCGGGTCACCGGCATTCGCGAACGCGAGCGTGCCTCCCGTAATGCCTGCGAACGCGAGGGCCGCCAGGAACGCGGCGCCGCGCACGCCGAGCAGGGCGCGCACGAAGCGCCGCCCCGGATAGTGCTTACGAGCCATATGACTCTCCCTTTGAACGTGGTTGATGCTCGTCCAACGTTCTCCCCCTTCTGGGGGATACGCAGGAGATTCGTGCCGGACCGCACGTCAGCTTGTGCGCCGATTGCACAAATCGGCACGTTGTTGACGGTGCAAGTACCTTGGACGTGTACCCCACCGCAAGGAGACGTCTCTGTGAGCACCGCCGTTTCCGTCGTCGCCGAGGACACCGCGACGACCCCGCTTCATCTCGTCGCCGCCCCGGCGGCCGACGCCGCCGCCCGGGAGGCGAACCGCTGGATGCTGCTCTTCGGCATCCCGTGCCTCTTCGCCGGACTCTTCGTCGCCGCCGCCATCGGCAGCGGGGTCAAGTGGCTCCTGGCCGGCGCGATCGCGTCGCTTCTCGTCGCGATCTGCACCCTCTCGTGGCTGGCGATCTCGTCGGACACGAACCGCCTGAGCTAGGGGCGGTCACCTTCGTTTGCTCCGGGGCGTGGCAGGCGCTCGCCTCGGCGTGGTCCGGGTGACTCAAACGCCCCCGACGTAGCTGTCGCCGCGTGCGGAAGCGAGCTCTGGGCCCGCTTCCGACGTCGTCGTTACGCCTGCGCTACTGGACTTGGCAGACGTTGGTTGAGCTCGGCTGGGTTCCGGGATCGCAGAGCGGAAGATCCCCCTCGCCGGACACCCACGACGGGATCGTGTATTCGACCGGGTTCACACTGGTGATCTGCGTGTCGCTTTCGAGCCCGAAGTAGGTCCAGTAGCGGCCGTTGAACTTCGGTGCATTGCCCGTCGCGGTGAACTCGACCGTCATGTGGCCACCGACACGGCAGGTGCACGAGGGCGGTGCAATACCGCGCTGCGCGCCGCTGCAATCGATCGTGTTGTCCGTGATCACGCACCGGCCGCCCTCGACGTGGGTCACGCCCGTGAGCTGCAGCTGTCCCGGGGACTGCCACCTGAACGACTTGATGTAGCCGAGCGAGCTCGTGTTGTCGACCTCGAGTTCGTAGCGACCCGCCTTGAGATCCACGTAGCGGACGATCGTGGTCGCGTCAGGCGCATCGCTGGTCGCAGTCGCGGCGCCGTCTGCGAAGGCCGTCGGGGCAGTCAGGGCGGCTATCGCACCTATGCCGAGGACGAGTGCCAAGTTCCGCATTTCCATCTCCCTTCCGTCGAGATCGCCGAGTGCGATCGCTGTTCCTCGACGGTAGGAGTGGGCAGGCCGTGCGTCGTTGCCGGTCCTGACACTTCGAGTGTCTCCGCCGTCACATACGCTTCGTGAAGTGCAGTGGGC
>JAFAHG010000165.1 GCA_019237315.1 Actinomycetota bacterium | reverse complement strand
GCACCTGCCACAGAACGATCCCGTCGTACCAGCGCGCCCAGGTTCCGATCTTCGCGCGGTTGTCCGCGACCCATGCGTAGACGCTCGACGGCATGACGGCACGCTTGATCCCGTCCCAGACCCCACGGAAGTACGGCATCGGGTCGTGGAACAGCACCTGGAAGAAGTCGTGCAGGTAACGGTTCGAGACCGCGACGTACTCGAGGTTGTTCAGGTTCCACTGCGGCGCCGTCGGGTCGCGCTGGTCGTCGAGAACCGGAATGCCCGTGTGCCGCGGCGTCCGCACGATCCCCTTGTACGAATTCAGCGCCCCGAAGACCGGCAGCGCCGTGATCGGCGAGACGATTCCCCGCGCGGCGAGGCGCTGCTCCTCGTGGTCGCGGAAACCTGTCTGCACCACCTGCATCAGGTTCATGCCGGTCCAGGAGCTCGTCGACGGTGAGCCGACGATCGCCCAGTTCTTCACGTAGACACCGAGGACGAGCAGGAGCGGAACCGCTGCGCCGACCAGGATCGCGCGGCCCGCGCGCGGATACAGGGCCAGCATGAACGCGAGCACGAGTAGGAGAAAGATGATCTGGAAGCTCGCGCGCACGAGGCAGACGCACGCGAGAAGTGCGAACAAAGCGAGGCTGCGCCGCGCCGTCTGCGCGCGCTCGAACGCGAGGAACGCGGCGAGCGCGAAGAGCAGCAGCGCGGCGACGAGATACTCGTAGAAGAGCCAGTACTCGAACAGGATGACGGCCGGTGAGACAACGAAGAGGGTTACCGCGCCGGCGGCCCACCAGCGGGCGATGCCGAGCGCGACGAGCACGACGTAGAGCGTGATCCCGATCGCAAGCCCGAGACCGATCTGCGCCACCCACGCGGCCGTCGAGAAATGCGCGCCGAACACCTTCAGGCCGACCCCGATCAGCAGGTTGTAGAGCGGCGGCTGTGCGTGCAGGTACCAGATGCTCTGGAGGAGATGCGCCTTCAGGAGGCTCGGATCGACGATCTGGTAGAAGCCGTGCAACGGCGACGTCGAGAAGCGCACGCCTGCCTCCCAGGCCCAGAGGCGCGAGATGGCGAACGCTGCGAGGACGAGCGTGAGCGGAGCGACGTGGGCGCGTTCGCCGCTCAGGCGATCACGCGGTAGACCTGGAACACCTCGGCGTACTCTCGGTTCACGTTGATGCCGTGCGTACGCGCGAGGTTCCAGACGTACTCGGGGTTCGCGTAGCGGCGGTGCTGCTGCGACTCGTACTTCGCGAGCGCCGCGACCTTCCGCTCGACGTGTCGCTTGTCGAGCGCGAAGTACGCCTGGTAGGCGAAGTCGAAGTTGTTCCACGGGATCTCGTACCCGAGGATCGTGGTGCGCTTGAACGCGCGCAACCCCTCCGCGGCAACCGTCTGGTGGTCCTGGTGGATGTCGTGCAGCGACGGCTGGAAGACGACGTCCGGCTCCCAGTCGTTCCAGAGCTCGATCAGGAGCTCGAGGATCTCCTGCCGGTGCTCGGGGAACGTGCGGACGTCGAAGTCGTGCACCGTCAGGTTCTCGGGCGGAATGCCGAGCTCGGCCATCGCCTCGCGCACCTCGCCCGCGAGCGTGTCGGGCGCGAACCCTTCCGGCAGCGAGCGCGTCGCGATCGAGAACGCGACGTAGCGCACCTGCGAGCCCGCCTCGACGAGGCGCGCCATCACTCCCCCGCATCCGAACTCGCCGTCGTCGGTGTGCGGCGCGAGCACGAGCGCTCGCTCGGGCGCGAAGTTCACGTCGCTTCCCTCGCGCGCCACGCGACCGCGGCGAGCGCAAGCGCGCCCCAGAAGAGCGGATCCTCGAGCAGCGCGTCGTAGAACAGGCTGTGCACCACGATCGCGACCAAGGCTAGTCCGAGCACGACCCGGACGCGGTCGGTGCCATCGCGCACCGCGTTCGCTCTGAAGGTCAGGATCAGGCCCGCGGCGACGAGCCAGGCGAGGAGCGCGAGCCCGGGAACGCCGCTCTCGGCGGCGACCGTGATCGGCGTGTCGTGCGACGCGGCCGCCTTCGGCTCCTTGCCCTTCAACCCGGCGAGATTCGCGTAGCTCTTCTTGAACCCGCCCGCACCGACGCCGACGAGCGGGTGGTCGAGTGCGAGCCGGACGCCCTTCGACACGAGCTTCGAGCGGCCGCCGGTCGCGTGCGAGAGACCGGCCTTGCCGAGCAGGCGGTGCCGCACCTGAGGCACGCCGAAGGAGACGACGCCGAGCGCGGCGACGGCGATCAGCACCGGTACGACCGCCCGCCGCCGCCAGAGGACGACGAGCGCGACGACGATTCCCGCTGCGAGCGCGACGAAGCTCGACTGCGAGAAGGACGGGACGAGACCGAGCCACGTGATCGTGGCGACACCGAGCGCCACCCACGCGCGCGCGTCGCGAACGAAGAGCACGACGACGAGGCTCGCGAGGATGCCGACGACGAGGAAGCGCCCGTAGATCGACGGGTCGTAGAACACGGAGTTGACCCGGTAGAACCATCCGTTCGGCGCGTACGCGTTGTCGACGATCACCTTCGGGTTCCAGAAGACGTTGCGCGTGAGGTACTGCCAACCGCCGATCACCGCGAAGACGAACGCCATCAGCGCGAGCTGCGCGTAGATCGTCCCGGCCCAGCCGAGGCTCCACGAGAGGCGCGACAGCGACACGGCGAGCAGCGCGAACGGCAGGACGTAGAAGAGGAGGTAGACCGCGCCGTCCTTCTCCCCTGCGGAAAGCGTCCACAGGAACGTCACACCCGTCCAGCCGACGAAGAGCGCAAGCGGCCATGCAACGCGGCCGAGCTCGCGCGTCCGCCGGTCCTCGCCGAAGAGCTCCCAGGCGAGCGCAACCGCGGCGCCTGCGACCACGACGTACATCGGCAGCAGCAGGTTCGCCGTCGTCGAGCCGACGGTCACGGGGATGCGTGCCGGTGCGCACGCGAGGACGGCGACGGCGAGCAGCCACGGAACGCGTACGAACACCCAACCGAGGCCGACGGCGACGACCGCGCCGACGACGGCAGCGGCGGCGTAGGCGCGGTGGTGGCCGGACGGCGCCAGCCACACGGCGAGGAGCGCGCAGCCGACGACCCAGCCGCCGAGCCCTGCGAGCCGCACGCTGCGGGCGGTGCCGAGCACGAGCAGCGCGATGCCGAGCGCGCCGACGACGCCGCCGGCGCGCGCGAGCTCCGCGGCGCTCACGCGACGACCACCAGCGCCTTGGCGGCGTGACCGGCGGCCTCGACGTAGAGCCGGTAGACGCCGGGCGTCTTCGGCGCGCGCAGTGTGAGCGTGCCGTGGCGCGCGTGCACCCGGCGGCCGTGGAACAGGTAGGTCACGCTCGGCGCATCGGTCAGGACGAGCACCGAGAACTTCGCACCGGGACGCGCCAGGATTCGCGTGCGACCGAGCTCGACGTACCGCACGGCGACGACCGCGAACGGGATCGGCTTCGAGCGGTTCCCGGCGACGTCCTGCGCGGCGATCTCGAGGACGTGGTTGCCTGCGCCCACGAGGCGGCCGTTCACCTTGCCGTTCCACCGCAGCACGCCGTGCAGCGGCTCCTTGTAGGTGAGCTCGACCTGCTTCCCGTCGGCGTAGAGGATGCCGCGCGCGGGCTCGTTCACCGAGTACGCGACCACGAACACGCCGTGGCCGGCGACACCGGGCGAGATGTGCGTGTAGATGCGATGGCGAACGGTGACGACCGGCGGCTTCGTGTCGAGCACGATCGTGTTCGGCAGCGTGATCGTCCGGTGCGAGCGCGCGAGGTGGACGACCGGGACGTAGTTCCCGTCCGGAAGCGTCAACCCGGACGCCGAGACGCCCGTGAACACGACGTGCACCCAGCCGCGCGGATAGTTGCGCGGCGGAACGACGGTGGCGACGCGCTTCCCGTTCCGGGTCATCCACACGCTCACGCGCTCCGCCTTCCGCAGGCGGAAGTCGATCGTCCCGTTCGTGATCCCCGGCGAGAAGACTTTGGCGACCTGCGTGCCGTAGATCGGCGCGAGCTCGAGCTTCGCACCCTCGGTGAGCGCGAAGGCGGCCGCCGTCGCAGCCAGCATCCCCACGAGGAACGCGGTCGAGAGCACGCGGGCCACGGCCCGGCGATTCTACGCGGCGTCTCGTGCTGCCGGGCGCGGCGGGATCGGACAGGAGACGAACGGCTTGCCGGTGAGCCGGCGGCCGAGCTTGTACGCCTCGCAACCCGTGCAGAAGCCGGTGATCGCCGCGAGCAGCGCGAGTGCGGCGACGAGGATCGCGAGCGCAGCGCCGACGGTCGACGCGCCGAGCCCGTAGGCCAGGGATGCCCCCGCCAGGAACACTAAGCCGACGACGTTCGCTGCGCGCGGCGGCCGCGAGTCCTCGAGCGGCCCTTCGCCGAAGCGCGGCTGCACGAGGACGAAGTACGCGACGCACGTGATGCAGAAACGCCGTCCGAAGAGAAGACCGGAGCCGAGGTTCGCGGCGAGCAGCGCGAGCAGCCACCACCAGCCGGTGGCGACCGCGAGGATCGCCACCACGCCGATCACCGCCTGGTTGAACCGCGGTGCGTGCGCGTCGATCACGTTCAGGTCACGCCACGGATCGGCGGCGCGGATCACGACGCCTCCCGCACCATGCCGGCGGCGACCGTGTCGTTCGTGGCCTCGTCGACGAGGATGAACGCTCCCGTTTCGCGGTTTCGCTCGTAGGGATCGACCGCGAGCGGCTCGGCGAGCCGCAGACGGACGACGGCGAGGTCGTTCAGCTCGAGCCGCTCGGGTGCGACGCGATCTTCGAGCGTGTGGATCTCGACCACCGAGACGAGCTCGTCGACGATCGCGCGCGCCGTGCGCGTCGTGTGCTTGACGAGGAGCTTGGCACGCGGCTCGAGCGGGCGCTCGCTCATCCAGCAGAGGTCGGCGACGAGCTCTCGAGCGACGACCGGCGGCCGCTCGGGGTCGGCGAGCATGTCACCGCGTGCGACGTCGACGTCGTCCTCGAGCCTGACCGTCACCGACTGCGGCGGGAATGCGGCGTCGAGCTCGCCGTCCGCCGTCTCGACGGCGGCGACGCGCGATCGCTTCCCGGACGGAAGGACGACGACGTCGTCCCCGGCGCGCCACACACCGCCCGCGACCTGTCCGGCGTAGCCGCGGTAGTCGTGGTGCTCGGCTGCCATCGGGCGAATCACCCACTGCACCGGAAAACGGCGGTCGTCGAGGTTGCGGTCGCCCGCGATCTCGATTCCCTCGAGGTGCTCGAGCAGGGTCGGGCCGTCGAACCACGGCATTCCTTCGCCGACCTCGACGACGTTGTCGCCGCGGAGGGCGGAGATGGGGATCGCGCGCGCATCATGCAGGCCGAGCCGCGCGGCGAGCGCGAGGAGGTCCGCCTCGATCTCGCCGAACCGCTCCTGCGAGAACTCGACGAGGTCCATCTTGTTGACGGCGAAGACGATGTGCGGGATCGCGAGCAGCGACGCGATGTACGAGTGACGCCGCGTCTGCTCGACAACGCCCTTGCGTGCGTCGACGAGGATCACCGCGACTTCGGCGGTCGATGCGCCGGTGACCATGTTGCGCGTGTACTGCACGTGTCCCGGCGCGTCGGCGAGCTGGAAGCGGCGCCGCGCGGTGACGAAAGAGCGGTAGGCCACGTCGATCGTGATCCCCTGCTCGCGCTCCGCGCGGAGTCCGTCGGTCAGCAGCGCGAGGTCGACGTAGTCGTGCCCGCGACGCCGCGACGCGTCCTCGATGTGCTCGAGCTGATCGGCGAGGATCTGCTTCGTGTCGTAGAGCAGCCGGCCGATGAGCGTGGACTTGCCGTCGTCGACCGAGCCCGCGGTGACGAGCCGCAGGAGCTCGGCTTGCATGAGCGACTCAGAAGTAGCCAACGCGCTTCCTGTCTTCCATCGCAGCCTCGGAAACCCGGTCGTCCGCGCGTGTCTCGCCGCGCTCGGTGATGTTCGTGGCGGCGATCTCGGCGACGACCTCGTCGATCGTCGCGGCGTCGGAGACGACGCCGCCGGTGCACGACATGTCGCCGACGGTTCGGAACCGCACCGTCGCCCCGAACGGCTCCTCGTCGGGGTAGCGCTCCACGAACTCCGAGACCGCATAGAGCATCCCGTCGCGGCGGAACACCTGCCGCTCGTGCGCGAAGTAGATCGACGGGAGCTCGAGCCGTTCGCGTGCGACGTACTGCCACACGTCGAGCTCCGTCCAGTTCGAGATCGGGAAAACGCGCACGTGCTCGCCCTTCCGGACGCGCGCGTTGTAGAGGTTCCAGAGCTCCGGCCGCTGCGCACGCGGGTTCCACTGGCCGAATTCGTCGCGGAAGCTGAAGATGCGCTCCTTCGCGCGTGCACGCTCCTCGTCGCGGCGGGCACCACCCATCGCGGCGTCGAAGCCGTGCTCCTCGATCGCGTCGAGAAGCGTGGTCGTCTGGAGCTGGTTCCGCGAGGCACGCGGGCCGGTCTGCTCGACGACCCGTCCGCGGTCGATCGACTCCTGCACGCTCGCGACGACGAGTCGCTCGCCGAGTTCGGCGACTCTGCGGTCGCGGTACTCGATCACCTCCGGGAAGTTGTGCCCGGTGTCGATGTGCATCACCGGGAAGGGGAACTTGCCGGGCCGAAAAGCCTTCTCGGCGAGCCGGAGCAGCACGATCGAGTCCTTGCCGCCGGAGAAGAGCAGCACCGGACGCTCCCGCTCTGCGGCGACCTCGCGCATGATGTGGATCGCCTCGGCCTCGAGCTCGTCGAGGTGCGAGAGCGTCCGCGGCGCAACCCGCGAATTCATGCAGCCACCTCGTCCGGCGCGAGCTCCTCGAGCCGCGCGACCACGATGGCCGCCGACTCCTCGGGCGTCCGGCCTTCCGTGTGCAGCGTCAGCTCCGCGTCGCGGGGCTCCTCGTACGGGTCGTCGATCCCCGTGAAGCCGTGGATCTCGCCCGCGTGCGCCATCGCGTACAGGCCCTTCGGGTCGCGCCGCTCGCACTCCTCGATCGACGTCGCGACATGGACGAGCACGAACGGCGAGTGCTCCTCGACGAGCGCGCGCGCCTTGCGCCGCGCCTCGTCGTACGGCGAGATCGCGGACACCACGACCGCCGCACCGGCCCGCGCGAGCCGTGACGCGACCCACCCGATCCGCTCGATGTTCGTGTCGCGGTCCTCCTTCGAGAAGCCGAGCCCCTTCGAGAGGTGCGTGCGCACGATGTCGCCGTCGAGCCGGTCGACGAGCACCCCGCGCGCCTCGAGCTCCTGCGCGACGAGCCCCGCGATCGTCGACTTCCCCGCCGCCGACAACCCGGTGAACCAGACGACGAATCCGCTCACGCCTTCTCCACGTGGAGGCCGCATTCCGTGCGGTCCGAGCCCGCCCAGCGCCCTTCGCGTCCCTTGCCGGGGATCGTCGAGTGGGTGTCGCCGATGGACGCGTAGCCGCGGTCGTGAAG
>JAFAHG010000198.1 GCA_019237315.1 Actinomycetota bacterium | reverse complement strand
GCAGGTCGACTTCCGGTACGACTACTCGGGCGGGTACTCGAAGTACTACACCGAGGATCCCGACGCGAAGGCGGCGCTGAAGAAGCTGACCGACCTCCAGGCGCAGTTCAAGCGTGCGACGACGAATGCGGAGCGCTGGAAGCTCGGCCCGCAGATCGCAGCCGCGCGCGCCGCGAACGACAAGCTTCGCCTCGCCGCGACGAACTACTGGCAGACGGGCACGTGCGAGAAGTACGACGGTCCGCCGCTCGCGTGGATGGTCGCCGCGTGCAAGGGACCGGACGGGAGCTACTGGGCGGTGCAGTCGTGGCAGCGCAAGCTTCCGGACTACGGCCTCGCGCCGAACACGGAGGAGTCGCAGTGGGAAGTGCACCTCTCGCACTGGACGGGTCCCCTGCCGGTCCTGACGATCAGCACCGACTGGGCGTGGCACCAGTGGGATCACCTCTACGGCACCTTCACCTACGACGGCAAGCCGGTGTACGGCTTCAAGGCGACGCCTGCCGGCCAGCCGCTCGACACGTTCGGCCGCAACGTCTACGTCGACACGCTCGACTCGGCGTACGGCTCGGGCTGGAAGCGTGAGAACAGCTTCCTGACGCACAGCGGCGACGGTGTCTTCTGTTACAGCGTGAACCCGCACGGGAGCCACCCGTCGGGCAAGGGCACGCAGTACCGCGCGACGATCATCGGCCCCGGCGTCACTCCCGACGTCGAGTGGCAGGGCGCGTCGCCCGGCACGTACGACGCGACCGCCGACGCGGCTGCGAACCAGCTGATCGCCGCTCTCGGCGACAAGCAGTGCCAGCCGAACTGAGCTGAGCCGACTCTGTAGCCTCGGCGCCGTGAGCGATCGCGGCGCCGAGGCTGTCATCTTCGATCTGGACGGCGTCCTCATCGACTCCGAGCAGGTCTGGGACGACGTGCGCGAGCAGCTCGCGCGCGAACGCGGCGGGCGCTACACCGCGCAGTCGCAGCGCGACATGATGGGCATGTCGTCGCCGGAGTGGTCGCGCTACATGCACGACGTCGTCGGCCTCCCCGAGTCCCCGGACGAGATCAACCGCGAAGTCGTCGAGCGGATGCTCGCGCGCTACGCGGAAGGACCGCCGTGGATCGCCGGCGCGCTCGACGCCGTGCGCCGACTTGCCGACCGGTGGCCGCTCGCGCTCGCGTCGTCCTCGAATCGCGAGGTGATCGACGTCGTGCTCGCCGCGGGAGACATCTCAGGGTGCTTCCGCGCGACCGTGTCGTCGGAAGAGGTCGCGCGCGGGAAGCCCGCGCCGGACGTCTACCTCGAAGCGGCGCGCCGCCTCGGCATCGACCCGGCGTGCTGCACGGCGATCGAGGACTCGCACAACGGGATCCGCGCGGCGAAGGCCGCCGGGATGCGGTGCGTGGCCGTGCCGAACGCGCACTATCCGCCGGGCGCGGTCGCCGCGGAGGCCGACATCGTCGTCGCGTCGGTGTCGGACGTCGACGACGAGACCGTCCGCGGGAACGGCTAGCCTCGCCGCGTGCACGTCGAAGCGATCACGATCGGTCCGTCGGACGCACTCGCCTCGGTCGAGTCGGTTCGAGCCCTCGCAGGTCGCGGTCTCGTCGGCGACCGCAAGGCGGCGGCGGGCACTCGGCCCGGTGGCGCGCTGACGCTGATCGAGGCGGAGGCGCTCGAGGACGTCGGGCTGACCGGGCCGGAGTCGCGCCGGCAGGTGGTCGTCCGCGGCGTGCGGCTGAACGAACTCGTGGGAAGGCGGTTCCGCGTCGGCGAGGTCGAGTGCCTCGGCGTCGAGCTCTGCGAGCCGTGCCTGCACCTGGAGTCGTTGACGCGGCCCGGCATCATCCGCGACCTCGTGCACCGCGGCGGTCTCAACGCGGACGTCCTGAACGACGGGACGATCCGTGTCGGCGACGCCGTCGAGATCTAGCTACCGGCAGGCGGCGCAGGAGCCGCGCAGCACGACGTCGTGCCCGGCGACCGAGTAGCCGGTGCGCCGCTCGACCCGGTCGAGAGCGCGCTCGAGCTCGTCGTCGGCGAAGGCCTCGACGCGGCCGCAGTCGTCGCAGACGAGGTGGTGGTGATGCTCCTCATGCCCGCGCACGGCCTCGTAGCGCGCGACCCCACCGCCGAGGTCGATCCGCTGCAGGAGCCCTTTCTCGGTCAGAAGATCGAGGACGCGGTAGATGCTCGCGATACCGACCGGCCTGCCGTCGTCACGCAGGCCGTCGAAGATCTCCTGCGCCGTCAGGCAGCAGTCCTGCCGCCCGAGGAGCTCGACGACCGCGCGGCGTGCGAATCCGTTCCGGTAGCCGGCCTCGTGCAGCGTCCTGAGCGTCCGCTCCGTCCAGTCCACGCTCTTGATGATAGTCGCTCTCACTTACGGCGAACCGTCAGCGAGAAGGCGGCTGCGACCCGCGCGACGGTGGCTGCGGTCAGGACGACGCTCCCGCGGACGAGCGCACCCGCGCTCTTCGCGGGGAGCGCGAACGCGCAGCCGACGACGCCTGCGACGAGGGACGCCGTCGTCGCGACCGTGTGCGCGCCGACGCGCACGCGGCACGACGGCGTCGCCCCGACGAGGACCTGCGAGCCGTCGCCCCAGGTCGCCTGCGCGGACGCGGTCAGGGTGCTCCCGCTCGACCGAAGGCCGGTGACGTGCAGCGCGGACAGCCGCAGCGTGTCGGCGGTCGAGCGTCCGCTCGCGCTCGCGGCGGCGGCGTTCGCGTCGACGACGCCCCAGCCGAGTGCGGGTGTCCAACCGGTGCCGGCCGGGCGATGCGCCGTCTGTTCGAGCAGCCCGGCGAGCTGCGCATTCGTGAGCGACGGCTTGGCCGCCCAGACGAGCGCCGCGATGCCGGCGACCTCGGGCGCGGAGAAGCTCGTGCCGTTGGCGTACGCGTAGCGCGCGCCGTGCGTGTCGACGAGCGTTGCGTCGCAGCCGGTTCCCGTGTCGAAGCTGATCGCGATCGACGGGATCGCGCCGATGATCCCCTCGTCGCAACCGCCCTTGTACGTCCCGGGCGCGACGAGCGAAAGTCCTGTCCCGTAGTTCGAGAACGGCGCTCGGTTGCCCGCGACGTCGTCCGCGCCGACGGCAAGTCCGCCGTCGGCGGCGCCGAGGTACGACGCGGGGAATGAGACGGTTCCGCTGCCGTCGTTTCCGCTCGCGGCGACGACGAGCACGCCCGCGCTGAGGGCGTAGTCGAGCGCGTCGCTCAGCAGGTTCGAGTCGTTCTGGCCGACGAGGCTCATGTTGATCACGCGCACGTGATCGTCGGTGAGGCGCCGCACGCCCATCGCGACCTCGACGGTGTTGAGCGGGTACGTCTTCCACACG
>JAFAHG010000184.1 GCA_019237315.1 Actinomycetota bacterium | reverse complement strand
GGGGCGCGGTCGATGCGCGAGTACGGGGCGACGCCGACGAAGCGCGTGAACGCGGCATGGTCGCCCACGTCCGTCGACAGCACGTGCAGGCCGAAGCGCGCAGCGGCGTCCGCTGAGGCAATCGCCGCCTCCGCCGGATCGTCCGACTCCGCGACTTCGCGCGCGGCGTCGGAGGTCGTCGACGTCGCGATGCAGCGCGCGCCGATCGCGTGCACGAACTCGCGGCACTGGTCGAACGCGACCGGGTTCGAACGCAGCACCTTCACCTCGGTCGGCTGGATCGGATTCTTCGCGACGAGGCAGTGCACGATCGGGAGCGTCACCTCCGACACGATCGACAGCGGCGCCTCGTACAACAGGTCGTGCGTCTCGGCGACCGGGCCGTGCAGCGAGTTCTCTATCGGCAGCAC
Source organism: Actinomycetota bacterium (assembly GCA_019237315.1). GTDB lineage: Bacteria > Actinomycetota > Thermoleophilia > Gaiellales > Gaiellaceae > PALSA-600. The sequence goes on along the minus strand of JAFAHG010000184.1, from coordinate 1,802 downwards.
GCCGAGCTGCACCTCCGCGGCGACCGCCGCCTCGACGACCGCGATGAAGCTCGCGAGCGGCTCGTGGTTCGCCTCCGGCGCAAGGAGAAGCGACGCCGCAGCGCTGTGCGAACCGGCCGGCCCCGGGTAGCCGACGATCCTCACACCGTCACCCGCAGCGAAGAAAGAACTGCGTCGCCGAACTCGCGCGTCGTCGCTGTCCCGCCCACATCGGGCGTCGGAGCAGAAGCCAGCGCCGCGTCGACCGCGGCCTCCAGCGCACGCGCCTCGTCGTGCACGCCGAGCGAGTGCTCGAGCGCCATCGCGAGCGAGCGCAGCATCGCCGTCGGGTTCGCGGAGCCCGTGCCCGCGATGTCGGGCGCCGAGCCGTGCACCGGCTCGTACACGCCCAGCGTCCCGTCACCCAGAGACGCAGAAGCTGCGAGCCCAAGCCCGCCGAACACCCCTGCAGCGACGTCGGAGAGGATGTCGCCGAAGGTGTTCTCCGTCACGAGCACGTCGAACTCGTCGGGGTTCATGACGAGCCACATCGCGACCGAGTCCACGAGCCCGTGCTTCAACTCGACGTCGGGATACTCATGCCCGAGCTCGGTCACGACGCGCCGCCAAAGCCGGCCCGTCTCCATCACGTTCGCCTTGTCGACCGACAGGAGCTTGCGCTGCCGCGTGCGCGCGATCTCGAACGCGCGCTTCGCGACGCGCGCGACCTGGTTCGGCGTGTACTCGCACGTGTCGAAGACCGTGCCGTCGTCGCGCGTCCCGCGCCAGCCGAAGTAGAGGCCGCCGATCAGCTCGCGCACGATCAGCAGGTGACCCGCAGGCCGGAGATTCGCGTAGACGGCGAGCTCCGCGCGCAGGTCGAGCAACCCCTTCTCCGCGGCACCCGGCTTCCACTTCGGCCCGCCGACCGCGCCCAGCAACACGGCATCGGCCTCGCGCGCCGCAACGAGCGTCTCCTCCGGCAGCGCGTCACCGACAGCGTCGATCGCCGCACCGCCGAACAGGAACTCCTCGTGCTCGTACCCGAGCACGTCGAGCACGCGCGCGGCCTCGGCCATCACCTCGGGCCCGATACCGTCGCCGGGAAGGCAGACGAACCTACTCACCGTGAATCTCCTTGCGCGTCAACGCGAGCACGAAGTGGAAGAGATCCGCGACGCCGTCGTTCGAGAGCGGCCCCTCGTTCTCGGCCTGCAGCTCCTTGACGAGCGACTCCTCGCGCGCCGGATCGCGCAGCGGCGTTCCCGTCTCCTTCTTGTGCGCGTGCAACGCGCGCACGACGTCGATGCGCTGGTTCACCGCCGCGAGCAGGACGCGGTCTGCGGCGTTGATCGCCGCGCGATACTCGTCGAGGCTCACGCAGGCACTCCGAGATCCTCGAGGAGCGCGTCGACGTCGGGCTCGATCTCGACGATGCGGCCCGTCGTGCGCACGACTCCGGGCGTCTTCAAGCCGGTCCCGGTCACCAGCACGACGACGCGGTCGCGCTCGCCGACGTCCCCGGCAGCAACCGCTGCGCGCAGCGCACCCACCGCGACCCCGGTCGCCCCTTCGCCGAAGATCCCCGCCGTCTCCGCGAGCAACGAGATGTTCTGGCCGATCTCGTCCTCGGGCACCGTGTACATGCCGCCGCCCGACTCGCGCGCGATGTCGGATGCGAGGTCGCCGTCGGCAGGGTTGCCGATCGCGATCGACGACGCAACCGAGTTCGGCCGCACCGGCGTCACGCGACGCTCCTCCGCGAACGCGGACGCGACCGGATTGCATCCCGCAGCCTGGCCGCCGAACATGCGCGGCATGGA
>JAFAHG010000287.1 GCA_019237315.1 Actinomycetota bacterium | reverse complement strand
ACGCAATCGTTACGGAGTGGTGACAGACGCGTCACACCTTTCGCGGTAGCCTCGGCGCCGTGGGCGGCGGGCGGCTTCCCCACCCAAGGGCGGGGGTTTCGCGCGCGCGCGTGTACCTAGAAAGGGCCGCGCGGCTCGTAGGCGCCGCAGGGGGCGCCGATCGCCAGGAACGTCAGCCCGGCCGGGCCCGCGACCGGGCAGCGGGTCGATTCCGGGTCGACGCGGAGCACGGTTCCCGCGGAGACGGAAACGTCTTCGCCGTCGATCCGCCAGGTCCCGTCACCGCGCACCACGACGTAGACCTCCTCCTGACCGCTCGACGTCTCGTCGTGCTCGCGACCTGTCGCGCCGGCGGGAATCTCGAACCAGTTGACGCCGAAGGCCTGCACTCCCAACTCGCGTCGCACGAACCGCACCGCGCCGCCGGGACCCTTCGGTTCGATCTCGTCGACCCGCGCGACGCTGAAGCCCACTACGCGGCGACGCCGGCGAACTGCGGGATGATGTCCCGGCCGTAGGCCTCGAGCACCTCTTCCTGCCCGTTCGTCATCAGGTAGATGTTGAACTGGGACGCTCCGACGGCCTCGAGCTCGCGCAGCTTCTTCGTGCACGCCTCGACGTTCCCGATCACCGCGAAACGATCGCAGATCTCGTCCGTCGCGAACTCGCCGTGCTTCGCCCCGACCCGCGAGTGGTCCTTGTAGTCGTAGAACTTGCGCGCCTTCACGTACTCCGTCAGCTCCGACGGGATGTCCGAGTTCCAGCCGTACTTCTCGATCAGGTCCATGACGTGGTTCGAGACCATGGCCGGGAACCACCGCACCTCGTCGCGGCAGTTCGCGATGTCGTCCGAGACCTTCGACGGCGCGCACACGATGCACTCGAGCGCGTCGGGATCGCGGCCAGCCTCCTCGGCGGCCTTGCGCGCGGTCGCCATGATCCACTCGATGATCACGGGATCGGCGAGCTGGATGATGACGCCGTCCGAGACGCGCCCGGCGACGGCAAGCGCCTTCGGCCCGTAGCCCGCGACGTACAGCGGGATCTGCGGGTCTGTCCGCGCCCACTCGAGCTTCAGCTCCTTGTCGTTCCACTCGACGGCACGGCCGTTCATGAAGTCCTTGATCATCCGGCAGTCGCGCTCGAACTCGGCGACCTTCACCGGCTGCAGGCCGATCACGCGCCGCGCCGAGTCGCCGCGGCCGATCCCCATCACCATCCGGCCCTGCGAGATGACGTGCATCGTCGCGTACGAGCTCGCGAGGACCGTCGGCTCGCGCGTGCCCGGGTTCGTAACGCAGTGGCCGAGCTTCATGCGCGTCGTGCGGTCGGCCGCGAGCGTGAGCAGCGGGATCGCCTCGTGCCACAGCACGTGCGAGTCATACGTCCACCCGTAGTCGAAGCCCTGCCGCTCGGCGAGCTCGATCAGCTCCAGGAACCGCGTGTACGGCGGGTCGGGGAGAACGGTGACGCCGAAGGTCATCGCCATGCCCAGAGACTACTCTGCGGCTCCGCCCGCGAAAAGGGGGTTCCGCGTACGCTCCCGCGATGGCCGCTCTCCTCATCCTCCTCACCGTCGTCGCCGGCGCGTTCCTCCCGACCCAGGGCGCGATCAACGCGCGTCTCGCCCAGTTCGTCGGCGGACCGTTGCGCGCGTCGTTCGTCTCGTTCGTCGTCGGTGCGCTCGTGCTGCTCGTCGTCGTCGCGGTTGACGCACGCAGCGGCGGGCATCGCATCGGCAGTGCGCCGTGGTGGGTCTGGACGGGCGGTGCGCTCGGCGCGGTCTACGTGACGTCGACGGTGTACGTCTCACCGCGAATCGGCGCGGCGACGTTCTTCGGCATCCTCGTCGCCGCGCAGCTCGTCATGTCGGTCGTGATCGACCGCTTCGGACTGCTCGGCTTTCCGCAGCGCGGGCTCGAGCCCGGCCGGATCGCCGGGATCGCGCTGCTCGTCGCCGGGGCGGTTCTCGTGCGCGTCTTCTAGGCGAAGCGCTCGAGGGCCTTCGCGGCGAGACGGTCGAGCGCCTGCACCGAGAGCTCGAGGTGCTCGCGCCTCGTGTCCTCGAGCTTCGTGTGCGAGAGCCCGCGCAGGCTCTGCACGAAGAGCATCACCGTCGGCACGCCGGCGCGAGCCACCTCGGCGGCATCGTGCAGCGGCCCCGACGGCAGACGATGCGACGTGCCCGACACCTCACGCACCGACGCGTCCGCGAGCTCGACCAGCTCGTCGTGGAACAGGATCGGCTCGATCGACCAGATCTTCTCCCAGTCGACCTCGAGGGCCTCTTCGCGCGCGATCCAGTCGGCCGTGTCTCGCGCCGCGGCCAGCATGCCCGCGAGCTTCTGCGCGTCGAGATGCCGCTGGTCGAGCAGACATTCGGCCGTCTCGACGACCGACGTCACGATGCCGGGCTTCGTCACGACGCCGCCCATCGTGCAGACCGCACCGCCGCCCGTCCGCTTCGCGATCTCGCGGATCTCGAGCTCGAGTCTCGCCGCCCCCGCGAGGGCGTCGCGCCGCTTGTCCATCGGCGTCGAGCCGGCATGCGCGGCCTGGCCCCGGAACGTCACCCGGTGCCGCTCGACACCGAAGGTCCCGAGCACGACCCCGAGCGGGAGGTCCATCGACTCGAGCACCGGCCCCTGCTCGATGTGCAGCTCGAGGTAGGCGCGCGCACCTTCGAGCCGCGCCCGCGCGTCGAGCACGCGGTCGAGGTCCACGCCGTGCTCGCGAAGAGCGTCCTCCCAGCGCACCCCGTTCGCGTCGCGCCGCTCGCGGATCTCGTCCTGGTCGCGCATCGAACCGGCGGCCGCCGACGAGCCGAAGAGCGATCTCCCGAAGCGCGCACCCTCCTCGTCGGCCCAGTTGACGAGCCGAACGGTGAGCGGCGGCTCGCCCTCCGCCGCGATCCGGCGCAGCACCTCGACGCCCGCGAGGACGTTGAGGCAGCCGTCGAGCCAGCCGCCGTTCGGGACCGAGTCGATGTGCCCGCCGATCAGGAGCGCGCCCTCGGATCGGCCCGTCAGCGTGAACCACTGGTTTCCCGCCTCGTCGATCTCCTCGCGCGCACCCGTTGCCGCAACCTTCTCGCGCAACCACGCGCGCGCGTGCTCCCACGTCTCCGTCCACGCGACGCGCTGCGCACCGTTGTCGTCACCCGTGAGCGCCCGGAGCTCGTCGAGCTCCGCAACGGTGCGAGCAGGGTCGAGAGACATGACGACGACTCTACAACTGTGATAGTTGAGGAGCTGTGCCCGCCGTCTTGCGCCGCGCCTCCATGCTCGTCGTCGTCCTCGCAGCTCTCTGGGGACTGTGGGAGGCCTGGCACTTCATAGGGACGCGGCTGAACCTGAGCTGGCCGTTCCCCGTGAACAACACGACGATGCCGCACCTGCACGCGATCGTCCACGCGCTCTTCCAGCCGGCGCAGGTGAACGGCCCCTGGCTGATCACGATTCTCTGGCACGCGTCGCTCTTCACGGC
>JAFAHG010000022.1 GCA_019237315.1 Actinomycetota bacterium | reverse complement strand
GGAGCGTCAGCCGCCTCGCGCTGGATCTCGGCGAGGCGTTCGATGCCCGCGCCGGCGAGGTCGAGCAGCTCGTCGAGCTGCGCGCGGTCGAACGGAACCTTCTCCGCCGTCGCCTGCACCTCGACGAGGCGCCCGTCGCCCGTCATGACGACGTTCAGGTCGACGTCCGCGTTCGAGTCCTCGCCGTAGTCGAGATCGAGCATCGGCACGCCGTCGACGATCCCGACGGAAACGGCGGCGACCGAGCCCGTGAGCGCCTTCGAGAGCGCGAAGCGGTCGAGCGCGCGGTACGCGGCGACGTACGCCCCGCAGATCGCGGCGCACCGCGTGCCGCCGTCCGCCTGCAGCACGTCGCAGTCGAGGTAGACGGTGCGCTCGCCGAGCGCGGCGAAGTCGACGACGCCGCGGAGCGCGCGGCCGATCAGGCGCTGGATCTCGACGGTACGCCCGCCCTGCTTGCCGCGGCTCGCTTCGCGCTCCGTGCGCTCGCCGGTCGACGCAGGCAGGAGCGAGTACTCGGCGGTCATCCAGCCGCGCCCGGACTTGTAGAGCCAGCGCGGCACGCCCTCGGTGATCGACGCGGTGCAGAGCACGCGCGTGTTCCCCTGCGACCAGAGGACCATCCCGTGCGGCTGCGCGAGGAACGCCGGGTCGGCGACGACCTGCCGCAGCTGGTCGGCGCGCCTGCCGCTCTCGCGGGTCATGCGGCGCGCTCGAGCTCGGAGACGGACACGCGCTCGACGTCGCCGAGCGGAAGCTGCAGGAAGCGCTCGCCGAGCTCGCGGAAGACAACGGGGTCGCCGGTCGTGAGGAACCGGTAGTCGCCGAGCCGGCCGGGTTCGTTCTCCCAGCCCTTGCGCGCAAGCGTGTCGGCGACCTCGCGCGCCGTCTCCTCTGCGGAGAAGACGAGCGTCACGTCGCGGCCGAAGATGCGCTCGAAGACCGGCCGGATGAGCGGATAGTGCGTGCAGCCGAGGATGACCGTGTCGCAGCCCGCGGCCTGCAGCGGCGCCGCGTACTCGCGCACCGCGTCGACCGTCTGCTCACCCGCTTCGATCAGCGGCACGAGCGCCGGGCACGCGACCGCCGTGAACCGGATGCCGGCGTCGAGCGTGCGCACGAGCTTCTCGTAGCGGCCCGCCTCGACCGTCGCCTGCGTCGCGAGCAACCCGACGCGCCGGTTCCGCGTCGCACGCACCGCCGCGGACGCCTCCGGCGTGATCACGCCGACGACCGGCACCGCGAGGCTCTCCTGCAGCGCAGGCAGCGCGGCCGACGTCGCCGCGTTGCACGCCACTACGATCAGCTTCACGCCCTGCGCCTCGAGGTACAGCGCGATCTCGTGCGCGAAGCGTCGGATCTCGTCGAGCGGCCGCGGCCCGTACGGCAGCCGCGCGTGGTCCCCGAGGTAGACGAAGTCCTCCGCCGGCATCGTCACCAGGCACTCGTGCAGGACGGTCAGCCCGCCGACACCGGAGTCGAACACGCCGATCGGCCGGTCGTCCATGCGTGGATCTTAGGATGCGAGGGTGTCCGCACCGGTGCGGATCGGCACCTGCTCCTGGGCAGACGACGCGTTCGTCAAGCACTGGTACCCGCCGGGCGTGCCGGCGCGCGAGCGGCTCGCGTACTACGCGGAGCGCTTCTCGACGGTCGAGGTCGACTCGACGTTCTACCGCGTCCCGACCGAGCAGATGGTGCGCGGCTGGGCCGAGCGCACGCCGCCCGGCTTCGTGATGCACGTCAAGGCCTTCGGGCTGATGACGCGCCACCCGGTGCCGATCGAGCGCGTTCCGCCGGACCTCCGCGAGGGCCTTCCGGTGGACGAGCGCGGGCGCGTCGACCGGCCGCCGCGCGAGGCGCGCGCCGCCGTCTTCCGCGAGTTCCTCGCCGCGCTCGAGCCGCTGCGCGCGGCAGGCAAGCTCGGCGGAATCCTCTTCCAGCTGCCGCCGTACGTGACGTGGAAGCCGTCGTCGCTCGACTACCTCGAGTGGGCGCACGAACAGCTCGGCGGTGACCGGATGCTCGCCGAGTTCCGACACCGGTCGTGGTTCCAGGAGGAGACGCTGCGCTGGCTCGACGAGCGCGGCATCGCGTACGTGACGGTCGACGCGCCGAAGACCGACGCGGCGAACGTCCCGCCCACGCTCGTCGCCGCGACCTCGCCGCTTGCCTACGTCCGCTTCCACGGGCGCAACGCGGGAACGTGGAACCGGCGCGGCGGCGGCGCGGCCGAGCGCTTCGACCACCTCTACGCGGAGGACGAGCTGCGGGAGTGGGTCGAGCCGCTGCGCACGCTCGCGTCGGAGTCCGAGGAGGCGTACGCCTTCTTCAACAACAACAACCAGACGAACGGGGTCGCCCAGGCTCCGGCAGGCGCCGAGCTCCTGAGGAGCCTGCTGGAGTCCGAGGACGTACCGGTCGCCTAGCCGGCGAACCGGAGCGGCTGGTAAACGATTCGTGATGCGGGTTCTGGCAGTCGTCCACGGTGCGACCGAGCGCGCCGAGCTCTTCGGCGACGTCGTGCGCGAGCACGGCCACGAGCTCGTCCAGTGGGAGCTGCCCGAGCGCGGGCGTCCGTCGCTCGATGCCGACGCGGTGATGCTCTTCGGCGGCGCGCAGAACGTCGGCGAGGAGGACGTCCACCCGTGGCTCGAGGACGAGTACGCGTTGCTGCGCGGATGGGTCGAGGACGGCGTCCCGCTGCTCGGCGTGTGCCTCGGCGCACAGACGCTCGCGCACGCGGTGGGCGGCCGCGTCGAGAAGACGGAGCAGGCGCAGGTCGGCATCTTCGAGGTCGCGGTGACCGACGAGCGCGACCCGCTTCTCGGGCCGCTCGCGCCGCGCTTCGAGGCCCTCTTTTCGAACGGCTACGCCTTCGACGTCCCGCCGGGCGCGGTCGAGATCGCGGCGTCGCCGGGGCGCACGCAGGCCTTCCGGCTCGGCGAGCGCGCGTGGGGCCTCCAGTTCCACCCGGAGGTGCGGCGCGAGCAGGTGCTCACGTGGTGGGGCCGCCGCTCGTGG
>JAFAHG010000102.1 GCA_019237315.1 Actinomycetota bacterium | reverse complement strand
TCCATCCGCTCCTCGGACGACGCGAGCCGCAGCGAGCCGACCTCGCGCCAACCCGTCTCGAGCCCGACCTCGTCGCCGAGCGTGCGGTAGAGCTCGACGGAGCTCATCATCATCTTCGTCAGCGCGAGCGAGCCGCGCAGCTGCCCGACGAGACCTGCCGAGTGGAACGTCGAGCCGCTCGTGAGGTCGGCGCGCTCGACGAGGACGACGTCGCGGCGGCCGAGCTTCGTCAGCCAGTAGAGGATCGAGCAGCCGCCGACCCCGCCGCCGATGACGACGACCTCCGCCCGCGTCTTCACGCGGGCGACGCTACTAGGCTGTGACGACGCGCAGGCCCGGAATGCGCTTGTCGCGCGGGTCCCGGTCGATCAGGAATTCCATGGATCCCGCGGCACGTCAACCTCCGCACGTGCCGCTTCGATCGCACGGAGCGTCTCCTCGTCGAGCCGGGGGAGCGATTGCCAGAGCCGGTCGAAATCGGCCGCCGGGAGAAACGTTTGGCGCCGCGGCGGGCCGATCACCGCGACCGTGACGCCCTTTCGGGCGATCTCGACTTGCTCGCCGGCGGCGACGCGTTTCAAGGAGCGCCGAGAAGTTCCGCGCGGCCTCGGTCGCGGTCAGCTTTCGCATGACGTCGGGTTTATCAGACGGGGCAGATCGCCAGCTCAGCACGCGAGGATTGTCGCCGAGTGCCGATCCCCTGCCTAGTGTCCGTTAAGGACGGGCCCGCGCAGCCCACTCGGGCTCGGCCCAGAGCTTCACGAGCTCGACGGCCGTCGCGGCTGCGATGCCCATGTCCTGCGCGCTGATCCATTCGTTCACGGAGTGGAATTCGTTCCCGCCGGTGTAGACGTTTGGCGTCGGCAAGCCCATCTCCGTGAGCCGCGAGCCGTCGGTGCCGCCGCGGATCGACGCGAGCGACGGCTCGAGTCCGACGCGCCGCGCCGCCTCCATGGCGCCGTCGACGACGTGCGGCACCTCGGCGAGGTAGTCGCGCATGTTCCGGTACTGCTCCCACCGCTCGTAGGTCACCGTCGGCGATACGCGCTCGGCGAGCTCGCGGATCAGCCGCTCCTTCTCCATCAGCCCGTCCCACTCGAAGTCGCGCGCGTACACCGACACCGTCGCGGACGTCGGGTCACCGACGACGTACTGCGGGTGAATGAAGCCGACGCGTCCCTCGGTCATCTCGGGCGCGATGTCGGCCGGGAGCGACGCGACGAACGCCGCCGCGAGCTTCACGGGGTTCACGAGCTTGTCCTTCGCGAGCCCGGGATGCACCGGCACGCCGTGGAAGGTGACCTTCAGCTCGAGCGCCGACCAGGTCTCGTTCTCGATCTCGCCGACGCGCTCGCCGTCGAAGGTGTAGGCGAACTCGGCGCCGAGCTTCGCGAGGTCGAGGTGCTCGACGCCGCGGCCGACCTCTTCGTCGACGGTGAAGCAGACGCGAACCGGTGCGTGCTCGATCTCCGGATGCGCGGCGAGATAGGCGACGGCGGCCATGATCTCCGCGACGCCGGCCTTGTTGTCGGCGCCGAGGAGCGTCGTGCCGTCGGTCGTCACGATCGTGTGGCCGAGCCGCCCGCCGAGGAGCGAGGAGGTGGCAGGTGAGAGCGCCGGGAGGAGCTCCCGCCCGTCGTAGTCCTCGTGCACCTGCGGGTTCACGTTCGCGCCGGGCGCGTCGGGCGCGGTGTCGACGTGGGCGAGCAGCGAGACGACGGGAGCGCCTTCGACGCCCGGCAGCGTGGCGAAGACATAGCCGTGCTCGTCGAGTTCGACGTCGGCGAGGCCGGCCTCGCGGAGCTCCTCGACGAGGAGGCGCGACAGGTCGAGCTGCTTGGCCGTCGAGGGGTACGTGTCGCTTCCGAGCCTCGACTGGGTGTCGATGCGCACGTAGCGGAGGAACCGCTGCAGCGCGTCGGGTTGGAGTTCGTCGGCGAGCAAAGCCGGGGCAGGTTAACCTCCCGCCATGGGGGTGGGCGCGGCACTGCCGGCGTTTCTGGGGGAAGACGACCCGGGGAAGCCGCCCGAGCGGCAACGGCCGCCGAAGCTCTTGCTCGTCGGGAGCGACGAGACCGGCCGGGGGAAGGCGAAATCGCTTTCGGTGCTCGTCGTCGAGGACGACCCGGCGATGCGCCTCCTCATCGTCTTCAACCTCACGGTGTCGGGCTTCCGGGTCGCCGAGGCGGCGACGGGTGAGGAGGGCCTGCGCGCCGCGCGCGGCGAGTCGTTCGACCTCGTCCTCCTCGACGTGATGCTCCCCGACCTCGGGGGCTTCCAGGTCGCCGACCGCCTGCGTGCGGACGAGTCGACGCGGTCGGTACCCGTGGTCTTCATCTCGGCGCGCACGTCGAAGGCCGACCTCGCGCGCGGCCGTGCGGTCGGCGCGATCGACTACGTCACGAAGCCGTTCGACCCGGTCCGTCTCGCGACCCGGTTGCGCGAGGACATGGACGAGCTCGAACGTGGCGGTCCCGCGAGCGTGTGGGAGCTTCGGTTCGGCCCGAACGACGGATGAGCGCGGAAGACACGTCGGCGCGCCGGGCGCAGCAGCCGATCCTCGGTGCGCTCGCGCTGCTCGTCGTGATCATCGTCGCGCTCGTCGCGGCGGGGATCTTCTCCGCGTACCACATCTACGAGCTCGGCAACGACCGTTTCGTGAAGCAGGCCGGCCCGTTCTTCGCGGTGACGGAAGACCTCGCCGTAGAGATGCTGAACGAGGAGACCGGCGTCCGCGGCTACGTGATCACGCGCGACCCGCGTCTCCTGCAGCCGTACTACCAGGGCCGCAAGTACGTGCGCATCGAGCTCGCGCTGATCCAGAAGGACGAGGGCTTCGACCCGCGCATACCGAGCGACCTCGCGAACATGCAGAAGCAGGTCGGTGCGCTCGAGTCATACTTCGCACACGAGGTCGCACTCACGCGCAGCGGCGTCGCCGGCCAGAAGCAGGCCGCCGCGAACATCGTTGCCGGCAAGGGCCACTTCGACCACCTGCGCACCGTGTCCGCCGCGTTGATCCAGGACGCGGCGAACGTCGTCTCGCGCTCGCACCGCGAGCAACACGGGACATTCCTCGACTCCGTGTACTTCCTGAGCATCGCCGGGGTGATCGCGCTCGCGATCGCCGCCGCGCTGTCGGTCGTCGTCCCGCGCCGACTCGTTCGTTTGTACCGTGACGAGGCGGCGGCGCGACGCGAGGCGGAGCGCGGAGCTGACGCTGCGCGCGCGCTTGCACACGTTCGCGACGCCGTGCTGCTTCTGAGCGAGGCCGGGATGGTGCGCTACGAGAACCCCGCCGCCGAGCGCCTGTTCGGACGCCACGAGGACGTCACCAGGGTGCTCGCGGAGTTGCGGCGTTCGGGCGCGGGCCCGCGGCCCGTGACCGTCGAGGGGCGCGAGGTGTGGCTGACCTACGCCGAGACGCGCTTCGACGGCGGGCGCGTCGCCGTCCTGCGCGACGTGAGCGACGATCTCCGGCTCGAGCGGCTGCGCTCCGACTTCGTCGCGACGGCGGCGCACGAGCTGCGCACGCCGCTCGCCGCCGTGTACGGCGCGGTGCGCACGCTGCGGCAGACGGATCACGAACTGTCGCCGGACCTCGTCGCGCGGTTCCTTGAGATGATCGAGAACGAGGCCGAGCGTCTGAAGGTGGTGATGGACCAGCTGCTCGTGTCCGCGCACCTCGACCGTGAGGACGTACAGCTGAACCGCGAGCGCGTCGACATCTCCGATCTCTGCAAGAGCGTCGTGAGCTCCGTCGAGATGCGCAAGCCCGACGGCATCGAGCTGGCCGTGGACTGTCCCGACGACCCCGTTCCGGTCGACGCGGACGCCGAGCGCCTGCGCCAGGTGGTCTCCAACCTGATCGACAACGCGATCAAGTACTCGCCCGACGGTGGGCGCGTCGAGCTGCGCATCGACCGGCTGCGCGACGTCGGTCTGATCGAGGTCTCCGACCGCGGGCTCGGCATCCCGTCGCACGAGCAGGAGCGGATCTTCGAGAAGTTCTACCGCCTCGATCCCACGATGAGGCAGGGCGTGGGCGGGTCCGGGCTCGGTCTGTACATCAGCCGCGAGCTCGTGCAGCACATGGGGGGGAGACTGTCGGTGTCGTCGCGCCTCGGCGAGGGCTCGACGTTCACCGTGACGCTCCCGCTCTCGCGCGCCGCGTAGTGGACGCGGTCCGGCGGCGGTTCGGCGAGACGGCGGGTGCGCTCGCCGCGCTGCAGGACGCGCGGCACGAGGAGACGGTGGAGCGGGTCGCGCGGCTGCTCGGGTTGTCGGGCTCGGAGCGCGTGTTGGATGTCGGGTGCGGTGCGGGCGCGATCGCGCTGGCAGTTGCGGGGACGGCGCGCGAGGTCGTGGGGGTCGACGTCGTTCCGGAGCTGCTCGCGGAGGCGCGTGCGCGGGCCGCGTCGAACGTGTCGTTCGTGGCGGCGGATGCGACGGCGCTGCCGTTCGCGCGGGGCGAGTTCGACGTGGTCTGCTGCGCGCGTGTCTTCCACCACGTGCCCCGGCCGGAGCTCGTGCTCGCGGAGATGACGCGCGTGCTGCGCGCCGGCGGGACGATGTTGGTGGTGGATCAGCTCGCACCCGACGATCCGCTCGCGGCGATCGAGCTGAACCGGTTCGAGCATGCGCGTGACCCGTCGACCTCTCGTGTGCTCGCGGACGTGGACCTGCGCGGTCTCTTCGACGCGAACGGGCTGGTGCTGCACGCGGTCGAGTACGTGCGCGAGGAGCGCGAGCTCGAGCTGTACCTGGACCGCGCCGCGTGTCACGGCGCGGCGCGCGAAGAGGCGCGTGCGCTGGCGCCCGGCGATCCGAGCGGGCGCTACGGCTGGTACGTGCTGCACAAGCCGTCGTTCGGCGGGTAGAACGGAGTCGTGCGCGTCGAGATCTGGTCGGACGTCGTGTGTCCGTGGTGCTACATCGGCAAGCGCCGCTTCGAGCGGGCGCTGGGCGAGTTCGAGCACGCGGACGAGGTCGAGGTCGTGTGGCGCTCGTTCGAGCTCGACCCGGATGCCCCGCCGCGGCGCGGCTCGAGCGCGGAGCACCTGATGCGGAAGTACGGCTGGACGGCGGAGCAGGTCGCCGCGTCGAACGAGCGGCTGCGCGGGTTGGCGGGGGCCGAGCGGCTGGACTACCGGCTGGAGGAGACACAAGGCGGCAACACGTTCGACGCGCACCGGTTGATCCACGCGGCGGCTGCGGCGGGGCGTGGCGACGAGATGAAGGAGCGCCTGCTGCGTGCGTACTTCACGGACGGCGTTGCGGTGGGCGACCGCGAGGAGTTGGTTGCTGTCGCGTCGCCGGTCGTGCCCGACGCCGCCGAGGTGCTCGCGTCAGATCGGTATGCCGAAGACGTTCGGGCCGATGAGCATGAAGCGAGAGTCCTCGGCATCCACGGCGTCCCGTTCTTCGTGTTCGACCGCCGCTACGCCGTCGAGGGCGCGCAGGCGTCGGAGGTCATCCTCGGCGCGCTCCGGCAGGCGTGGTCCGAGCGCGCGGCGGCGTAGTTTTCGCCATCCGATTGGGTCAAACCCGGACGACCACGTCCGCCGCGCGCCGCACACTGTTGCCATGGGCGACACCCCCGTCCGCCTCGACGGCGACCTCGAGCCGCAGCTCTCGCGTTGGCTCTGGCTCGTGAAATGGATCCTCCTGATCCCGCACTTCGTGTGCCTGTTCTTCCTCTGGATCTGCTTCGTCGTAGCGACGATCGCGGCCTTCGTCGTGATCCTCTTCACGGGCCGCTACCCGCGCGGGCTCTTTGGCTTCAACCTCGGCGTCGTGCGGTGGACCTGGCGCGTCGCGTTCTACAGCTACAGCGCGCTCGGCACGGACAGGTATCCGCCGTTCACGATGCAGGTCGTTCCCGACTACCCCGCGCGCGTCGACATCGCCTACCCGGAGCACCAGCGCCGCGGGCTGCCGCTCATCGGCTGGTGGCTGCTCGGGATCCCGCAGTACGCGATCGCGAGCCTGCTCACCGGCGGCAGCGTCTGGTGGATAGGGAAGTTCGCCGGCGGGATCGTCGCGGTGCTCGTCTTCGTGGCGGCGGTACTGCTGCTCTTCCGCGAGCGCTACCCGCGCGACGTCTTCGACGTGATCATGGGCGCGAACCGCTGGGTGATGCGCGTCGGCGCGTTCGCGTGCTTCATGACGCCGGACTACCCGCCGTTCCGGTTCGACCCGGGTCCGCACGAGCCCGTCGCGGCCGCCTGAAATCGGCACACATTCGGCACAAAGACGTCACAGACACGTGACGGTTTCTCCGCTTCACTCGCTCAATGAAGAACGACGCGCCGCCGACGGTGAAACAGGTCTACGCGATCGCCGCCGCGCTCTGCAAGGACGCCGGCGAGGAGTTCCCGCGCGACCGGGGTGCGGCGTCGGAGTTGATCCGGAAGCTGCGAGCGGAGCCGCCGACGACGCCCGCCGAGTAAAGCTCCCTTCGCCGAGTAGGCTTGAGGCAGCGTGACCACAGCCGCCGAGAACTCACCGCAACTGTCCGCCGGGAGGACGGCGCGTACTGGGTCGAAGTCGTCGAGCTGCCGGCTGCTTCGCGTCGGGGTTCGACCTCGACGAGCTCACCGAGGCGCTGATCGAGTCGATTCAGGCCTATCTAGCTGACGACGAACAGGCGCCGCCGGTGAGCCTGAACGGCCTTCGCCTGCTCATTTCTGCGGGTTAGCCGCTCGGAGCGACAAGCGCGATTCGGCGCGATCCGGTGCGGTCCTGTGCCCCCGATAAGGTGGCCTTCCGCATGTCCGAGGGTGCCAATTTCGTCCATCTGCACGTCCATTCGGAGTACTCGATCCTGGACGGAGCCTGCCGCATCCCGGACCTCGTCGCGCGGGCGGCGGAGCTCGAGATGCCGGCGGTCAGCCTCACCGACCACGGCTCGCTCGCCGGCGCCGTCCAGCTCTTCACCTACGCGCGCAAAGCAGGGGTCAAGCCCGTCATCGGCTGCGAAGTCTACGTCGCCGACGACCGCCGCACGCAGGCGAAGGGCTACGCGCACCTCACGCTTCTCGCGCGCGACAACGAGGGCTACTCGAATCTGATCAAGCTCTCCTCGCTCGGCTACCTCGAGGGCTACTACTACAAGCCGCGCGTCGACTGGGAGCTCCTCCAGACCTACGGCGCAGGGCTGATCGCGCTCTCCGGGTGCCTCTCCGGGCGCGTCTGCAAGGCGCTCGAGGAGAACCGCCCCACCGACGCCGCCGCCGAGCTCGACCGGCTCGCGCAGATCTTCGGCCGCGACAACACCTACGTCGAGCTCCAGAACGCGCACCTGCCGATCCAGCAGAAGCTCGTGCCGCAGCTCGCCGAGCTCGCCGCGACCGCGAAGCTCCCCACCGTCGCGACCGGCGACGTGCACTACCTCCGCCACGAGGACGCACGCGCGCACGAAGCGCTCCTCTGCATCCAGTCAGGCGACTCGCTCAAGAACGAGAACCGCTGGAAGTTCGACACGGACCACTTCTTCTTCAAGTCGTCCGCCGAGATGGCGCTCGACTTCCCGGGTCACGACGACGCGCTCCGCCGCACGCTCGAGATCGCAGAGCGCTGCAACGTCGAGCTCGCGCTCGGGAACATCCACCTGCCGAAGTTCCCCGTCCCGGACGGCCGCGACGCGTTCGACTACCTCGTCGAGCTCTGCGAAAAAGGCCTGCAAAAGCGCTACGAATCGAACACGCCGGAGCTCACGGAACGCCTGCAGTACGAGCTCAAGACGATCAAGGAGATGGGGTTCACCGATTACTTCCTGATCGTCTGGGACTTCATCTCGTTCGCGAAGCGGAACGGCATCAGCGTCGGACCGGGCCGCGGGTCGGCGGCGGGAAGCCTCGTCGCGTACTGCCTCGAGATCACAGACCTCGACCCGATCCGCTACGACCTCCTCTTCGAGCGCTTCCTCAACCCTGGCCGCAAGTCGATGCCGGACATGGACATCGACTTCGCCGTCGAAGGGCGCGAGCGCGTCATCAACTACGTCACCGAGAAGTACGGCCGCGACCGCGTCGCGCAGATCATCACGTTCTCGACGATGGCCGCACGCGCCGCGGTGCGGGACGCCGGCCGCGTGCTCGAGATCCCGTACGGCGTCGTCGACAAGATCGCGAAGCTCATTCCTGAAGGTCCGGGCCAGACGCTCGAGGAATGCCTCAAGCCGAGCGCCGAGCTCCGCAAGGCCGTCGACTCCGACCCCGTCGCGAAGGAGATCGTCGAGCTCGCGCGGCCGCTCGAAGGCCTCA
>JAFAHG010000070.1 GCA_019237315.1 Actinomycetota bacterium | reverse complement strand
AACCGGCGAGGACTTCGGGCGCACGCACGACATCCCGGCGCGTTTCGACGACGCCGTACGTGTCGTGCTCGACGGCGCGACGCGCACCGTCGACGTCGGACGCGTCGAACACTCAGGCGGGACCTGCTACTTCGCGAACGTCGGCTCGGTCGGGATGAGCGGCGCCGTCGCACGGCGCGCGAACGGGATGTCGAAGGCGCTCGGCGGGCGCGTCACGTTCTTCTATGCGCTCGCACGCGAGTTTGCGACGTGGAAGAACACCGAGGTGACCGTCCGCTTCGACGACGACGAGCGCCGCGGCCGCATGCACGACGTGATCGTCGCGAACGGCCGCTGGCACGGCGGCGGGATGAAGCTCGCCCCCGACGCGTCGTGGAACGACGGCCTCTTCGACGTCGTGCTGATCGGCGACGTGAACAAGCTCGACTTCGTGACGACGGCGCCGAAGCTCTACGGCGGCGGACACGTCCGCCACCCGAAGGTCGGCGTCGTCCGCAGCGCGACCGTCACGATCGAGGCCGGCGAGCCCCTGCCGCTCGAGGTCGAGGGCGAGCCCGTCGGCACGACGCCCGCGCGCTTCGAGGTCGTGCCGGGCGCGCTGCGCGTGCGCGTGCCGCGCTAGCTCTTCTTCGTCGACGTCGACTTGCGCGACGACGACGACGAGCTCTTCGGCTTCTCGAGCGCGGAGAGCCGCTTCTCGAGCGTGGCGACCCGCTTCTCGAGCTCCGAGACCCCGGTGACGAGCTTCTCGACCCGGTCCTTCAGCTGGAGCGCGCCCTCGAGCGCCTTGCGGGTGACCGGGTTCGTCGCCAGCTGGCCGAGGGCCTCCTCCCCGACGGAGGCGAGCTGTGAGATGACCGTGCGCCGTGCCATTGCAGCCTCCTTTCCCCGTCCGATCGTGCGCGTAACGATATCGGCCCTTGATCGTCGCCCACCTGGATCTGGATGCCTTCTTCGCCGCGGTCGAGGAGCTCGAGAGCCCGGAGCTTCGCGGCGCGCCGCTCGTCGTCGGCGGCGACCCGCGTGGGCGCGGGGTCGTCTCGACCGCGAACTACGTCGCGCGCCGCTTCGGGATCCACTCGGCGATGTCCTGCGCCGAGGCGTTCCGGCGTTGTCCGCAGGCCGTCTTCGTCCGGCCGCGCATGTCGCTCTACCGCGACTACTCGCGCGAGGTGTGGTCGATCGTGCGGGACGTCGTTCCGACCGTCGAGCAGGCCGGGATCGACGAGGGCTACCTCGACCTCGGGGAGGTCGCGCCCGCCTTCGACGACGCGCGGGCGCTCGCGGAAGCGGTTCAGGCGGTCGTGCGGGCGCGAACGCGGCTCACCTGCTCGCTCGGCGTTGCGACGTCGAAGGTCGTGGCGAAGGTCGCGTCGGACCGGCGCAAGCCGGGCGGTCTCGTGGTCGTGCGGCCGGGGTCCGAGGCGGCATTCCTCGCGCCGCTCCCGCTACGTGTCCTGCCCGGCGTCGGCCCGCGCGCGGAGGAGCGCCTGCGCGGCGCGGGGATCGAGACGGTCGGCGGTCTCGCCGCACTCCCCGACGGCGATCCGCTCGTCGCGGGGAAGGTCGGCCGCATGCTGCGCGACCGCGCGCGTGGGATCGACCCGCGCGAGCTCGAGGTGTCGACGGAGCGCATCTCGATCTCGCACGAGGAGACGTTCGAGCGCGACGTCGGCGATCCCGAGCGGCTGCACGACGAGCTGCGGCTCATGGCCGGGCGGCTCGGCGAGCACCTGCGTACGCGCGGCCAGACGGCGCGCACGGTGACAACGAAGCTCCGCTACCCGGACTTCTCGATCCGCACGCGGTCGACGTCGCTGCCGGCCGGCACCGACGACGCCGAGCGCATCGGCGAGCTCGCGTGCTCGCTGCTCGACCGCGCGCTGCGTGACCGGCCGGGCCCGCTCCGTCTCGTCGGCGTCGGCGTCTCGGGCCTCGCCGGGCGGGCGCAGCGCCAGCTCTCGCTGCGTGGCTTCTGAGAGAGTGTGAGCCGTGGAGGGCTTCGCGTTCGCGACCTCGGTCCGCGTCCGGTTCGCCGACACCGACGCCCAGGGGATCGCCCACCACGCCAACTACCTGGTCTGGTTCGAGGTCGCCCGGGTGGAGTTCCTCGAGCGCTACGCGGGCGGCTACCAG
>JAFAHG010000097.1 GCA_019237315.1 Actinomycetota bacterium | reverse complement strand
TCGAGCTTCCCTCGCAGGAACAACTCGACCCCAACGAGCAGGATCGTGGCCATGCCAACGAACGACGATAGCACCGTCCTCGGCGATTACAAGCGCGGTTTGGCACTTGCCCGGGAGGGGGAGTGGTTCGCCGCGCACGAGGCGTTCGAGGGGGCGTGGCGCGCGGCCGGCCCAGGCGAGCGCGACTTCTTCCAGGGGCTCGTCCACGCCGTCGTCTTCGCGTACCAGACCGCGCGCGGCCGGAGCATCGGCGCTGCGCGTCAACGTGCGAAGGCCCTGCGCCGCCTCGGGCCGTACGCCCCCGCGCACCGCGGGCTCGACGTCGGCCGCCTCCTCGCCGCGCTAGAACGAGCCGAGGCCGACCTTCGTGAACACCTGGTCGAGCGCGACGCGTAGCCACCAGTCGCGGTGGAAGAAGAGCAGCAGGCCGAGCGCGAAAAGCGTCGCGCCGGAGGCGATGCGCAATCCCACGTAGTGCGAGCGCACCCAGCGGAACGCGCGCATCGCATGCGCGAACGCGACGCCGGCGAGCACGAACGCGGCGCCGAGCCCCAGCGAGTACGCGAGCAGGAGCACGACCGCGCGCGCGATCGTCCCGCTGGAGCTCGCGAGCACGAGGATCGACGCGAGCACCGTCCCGATGCACGGCGCCGCGCAGACGGCGAACGCACCGCCCAGGAGGAGCGCGGAGCCGCCGCGGCGCGCCCGCTGCAGCATCCCGGGTGCGACGGCGCGCTCCGGCCAGGGCAGGAGGCCGGCGAACGCGAGCCCGATCACGACGAGCGCGAAGCCTGCGATCTGCGTCTGCGTCTCCTTCGTGACGACGCTCGCAATCGCAGCCGCGCCGGCGCCGAGGACGACGAAGACCGCGGTGAACCCGGCGATGAACGGCGCGCTCGACGCCACGATCCGCCGCCCCGCGCCGCGGTCGCCGAGGCGGTCGACCTCGACCGCCGAGACCGCCGAGAGGTAGCCGGGGACGAGCGGCAGCACGCACGGCGTCACGACGGAGATCAGTCCGGCGAGGAAGGCGACCGGAAGTTTCTCAAGCATCGAAGCGTGCGAGCTCTTCGTCGACGCGCCGCTCGAGGTCCGGTGAGAGACCGGACGCGACCGCTTCGTCCTCGGCGCGGTTGCGCGACCACACCCACGCGCCGAACCCGATCGCGACGGCCGCGACGCCGATTCCGCCGAGCGGCAGCACCCACGCGAGCAGGTCGAACCCGTGCGTTGCGGGCACCCCGAGCACGGCCGGGCCGAGGTTGTTCGGCGGCCCGACGAGCTCGTCCTCGATCTGGCAGTCGGTCGCGCCCTGCGCGATCCGCGTGCGGATGTACGCCTTCATCTGCTGCGCGACCGGCGAGCTCGACTCGTCGAGCGGCGTGTGGCACGTCGGGCACACGAGCTGCGCCTCGAGCCCCGCCTGCGACGGATGCGGGTTGCATGCCGCTGCCGGGACCGCCACGGCCAGCGCAACCGCGGCGGCGAGGACGAGCTTCACGTCGCGAGCGCGTAGCGGATGCCGGCGTTCAAAAGCTGTCGCGTCGCGGGCCCGATGATGTGGCCGACATGCGGGACCGGCACGACGACGCCCCGCCGGTCGATGAAGAACGTCTCCGGATAGCCCGTGACGCCGAAGCGGCCGACGAGCGAGCCGTCGTCGCTCACGTTCCGATACGTGATCCCAAACCGTTTGAGGAATGCGCGTGCCGGCCCGCGTAGGTCCTGTACGTCGATGCCGAGGAAGACGACGTTCTTGTTGTGGCTCCATTCTCGCGACACGGCCGCCAGAGTCCGCGCTTCGTGTGTGCAAGGCGCGCAGTACGACTGCCAGAAGTTGACGACCAGTGCGGCCTTTCCACGCATCGAGAGCAGGCTGAACGTTCCAGTGCCGTTGACGAGCGGGCGCGTGAAGAGCGGCGCGGTGTACGGATGCCCGGTGTCGACCTCTTTCGCCACCTTGCCGGCGTGGTTGTTCGCGACGTCCCAGACGAGGAGTGCGAGCAGCGCTGCGACGACGGCGACGGCGGCGGCTTGCGAGAGGCGGCGAAGCGGCAAGACGCCTACACGATAAAGACGGTCGTGCCCACTCCGACGTGGTCGAAGAGCCATTCGGCATCCGGTACCTGCATGCGGATGCAGCCGTGCGACTCGCTGTAGCCGATCGAGCTCGGCTCGTCCGTTCCGTGGATGCCGATCCCGGGCGACGACAGGCCCATCCAGCGCGTGCCGAGCGGGTTGTTCGGCCCCGGCGGCACGGGCTTCAAGCCCTTCGCCCACGCGTCGTAGGTCGGCGGGTACCACCACGGGTCCTTCCACTTGACGACGATGTGGAACTGCCCCGTCGGCGTCGGGTAGATCGCCTGCCCCGTGGCAACCGGGAAGCGGCGGATCGTCCCGTCGTCGAACCACGTGAGCCGGTTGAGGCTGCGGTTGATCAGGATCACCGCGCCCGTCCCGCCGTCCGCCGTCTTCGGCGGCGGCACGGCGGCGGCCTCGAAGCGGAGCGGCAGCCGCATGCTCACGGTCAGCGCGTGCACGATCGCCGCCACGATCGGCTCCTGCTTCAGCGCGCGTCCGGGGACGTTCCCCGTGATGCTCGGGTTGCCGTTCACGAGCGAGAGGCGCGCAGGCTTGCCTTTGTGGTCGACCTGCTTCGCGATCCGCGCGACGAACGCGCGCACGTCGGCGCCGCGGACGACGACGGTCAGCGGGACGTTGTCGCCCGGCACAGCGGTGTGCGCGTGCGCGACGGCGCCTGCGACGTAGGGCTTCGCGACGTGCTCCGGCGCGAGCGGGTAGGTCTTTCCGTCGACGACGACCGGCAGGGGCTTCGCGAACGCGGCCTCGACGGCGCTCGTCGCCGCGGCGGCAGACAGGCCGCCGACGCGGACGCCGACGATGCGGACGCCACCCGAGATGTAGGCGGCCGAGGCCGCCCGGGTCGTGTTGACCGGCGTGGCTGCGAGCGCGGCGGGCCCGGCTGCCAGGAAGCCGAGCACCACCAGCGCGATGGAAAATCCCCGCTTCATGGCGTTTCACAGTCTAGCCAGGGATTCGAAAACGCTACGCGGGTCATCCGAAACGAGGGCGTCGACGCGGTCGGCCACGAGGGCCGGGACCAGGCCGGGGTCGTTCACCGTCCAGGCCCACACGGGCACACCGCAGGCATGCGCGGCCGCGACCCCGCGCCGGGTGACGAGGTTTCGGTGCAGGGCGAGGACGGTGATCCGCGTCGACCGGACGAGGAGCGGCAGGCGCGCCGGCAGCACGGAGCGGAGCGCGGCGGCGCCCGCCCGCGTCAGCGCGTCGGGCCACGGGAGCGACGCCGCGCCGACCCGGTCGCGCGGGTAGCCGAGCGCCCGCAGCAGGTGCGGCGCGACGACCGCGAGGCGCCGGGCTTGGTGCGGCAACGCCGTCGAGAGCAGCGCTCGGTCGGAGAGCCCGTGGCGCGCGACGCATCTGACCACGTCTTCCTCGATCCCCTCTGCCTTGAGGTCGACGTGGACGATCGCGTCCGTCGCGCGCAGGAATGTGAGCGCGTCGTCGAGCGTGACCGGATCCGCCGGTGTCTCGTCGGTCGAGTGTCCGAGCACGAGTCCCGCGCCGACGTCGAACTCGACGGCGTCGCACCCGATCTCGACCGCGGCAGCGAGCGAGGCGAGGGTGTTCTCGGGTGCGACGGCAGCCGCCCCTCGATGTCCGACGACGAGCGGGCGCCCGTCGCCGCGGAACAGGTTCACGCGCGCTTGACGACGACGACGGCGCAGTCGTCCGAGAGCTCGCCGCCGCCGAACGCGCGGCAGTCGGCGAGCACGCTCTCGGCGAGGCGCTGCGCGGAGAGCCCGCGATGCGCCGAGAGGAACGCGTCGAGGCGCTCGACGCCGTACAGCTCGCCGTCGCGGCGCACCTCGACGACGCCGTCTGTGTAGAGGACGACGGCAGCGCCGGCCGGCAGGAACGCAGCGGCTTCGGCGTAGCTCTGCCCCGGCGCGATCCCGAGCGCGAGCCCACCGCAGGCCAGCTCGTCGACACCCCCCTCCGGCAGCACGAGCCGCGGCGGTGGATGACCCGCGCTCGCGCACGCGAGCGCGCCCTCGCGGTCGACCGCCAGGTAGCTCAGGGTGATGAACTTGCCGAGCTCGATCTCGCCGGCGACGACCTCGTTCGCGTGTGCGAGGAACTCGCCGGGCTCGGGGTGCTCGCGCGAGAGCGAGCGGAAGACGAATTTCGCCATCGCCATGTCCGCCGTCGCGTCGATGCCGTGGCCCGTGACGTCGCCGACGACGACCGCGAGCCTGTCTCCGGGCAGCTCGACGAAGTCGTAGACGTCGCCGCCGACGTCGACGCGCGCCGCCGACTCGTACACCGCGCCGAGCTCGAGGCCGGGCACCTGCGGGCGGTCGCGCGGCAGGAGCGCGCGCTGGATCGTCTCGGCGAATGCCTGCTGCTGCTGGTAGAGGCGTGCGTTGTCGATTGCGAGCGACGCCTGTGCGGCGATCGTCGTCGCCGTCGCGACCGTCTCCTCGGTGATCGGCCGGTCGGCGTCGAGCGACACGATCGTGAGCAGCGCGAGCAGCTCCGACGGCGACGCGATCGGTATCGCGGCCGCGGTCGATCCCTGTTCGAGGAACGGCGCGAGCAGCGCATGCGATCCACCGAGCTGCGCCGCGAGCGGCGCGTCGAGGAGCATCGGCTGCGCAGAGCGGAGAACGCGCGCCTGCGGGAACTCGAGGACGGCGCGCACCGGGCCGGCGATCCGCTCGTCGGCGACGTGGATCGCTCGCGCCGCCATCGTGTCGCGCTCCGACGGGGTGCGGATGACGGCGGCGTCGACGCCGAGCACGTCGACGATCGTCTTCGCAACCGCGTCGAGGGTGGCGTCGAGGGACAGACTCTGCGCGAACGAGCGCGAGATCTCGTACAGCGCCGCGAGGCGCTTCGCTGCCGAGCGCTCGGCGTCGAGAGCCGCACGCAGCGCGTCGCCGAGCTCCTTCGCCTGCTCGTGCAGCACGGCGTTCTGCACGGCGACGGCAAGCTGCGACGCGAGCGACGCGACGAGGCGCCGCTCCGACTCCTCGAGCCGCCGCGTCCCCGGATAGGCGACGAGCAGTCCGATCGACTCGTCGTGCACGCGCAGCGGCACGGCGATCACGGCGTCGAGGCCGGAGTCGCGCAGCGTCCGGCGGACGCCCGACGCGAGACGGTCGCGTGCACCGGCACGCACCTCGATCGTGTCGCGCGCCCGCAGCGGGCCGAGCGCGAGCTCTTGCAGCGAGAGCGCGATGTCCTCGTGGCCGGCCGAGAGGCCTCGGCCGGCGGCCGGGAGGAGCTTCGCCCCTTCGCGCAGGTAGATGCCGACGCGGTCGAGGCCGAGGAGCTCGCCGACGCGCTCGAGCGCGGTCTCGAGCGTGTGTGCGAGCGAGAGCCGCGCGATCGCGTCGCCGACGACCGAGAGCAGCGCGCGCGTCCGTTCGAGCTCGAGCTCGACCTCGCGTGCACGCTCGCCCTCGCGAAGTGCGTGTGCCGCGCGCACGGCGAAGGCGGCGAGCGCATCGAGCTGCTCGTCGCGCGGCGGCGCGTCGTGCACCAGCTGCAGGACGCCGAACGTCGGCTGGCCGAGCTGGATCGAGAGGATGTGCGTTCCCGTCTGCGGGTCCGTGACGGCGAGCGGCTGGAACCGGGTGAGCGTCTCCGCCGCGAGCTCGGCCGCGCGCTCGCGCGTCTCGCCGGGGAGCGGGCCGCTCGTCGCGAGGAGCTCGAGGCCCTGGTCGGCGCGCCAGACCGCCGCGACCGACGCTCCGGTCGCCGTGGCCGCAGCCCAGGCGGCGTGCTGTGCGGCGTCCCCGAGCGTGGCGCCGGCCGCGAGCGCCTCGCCCACGCGCTCGAGGGTCGAGGCGCTCTGCGCCGCTCCGTCGCCGTCGAGCTCGGGGTGGCGGCGGAGCGCGAGGGCGAGCTGCGCCGTCGCGAGGTCGAGGAGGTCGCGCGTCTGCGGCTCGGCGCCGACGAGCTCGAGCGCCCCCACGAGGCGGTCGCCGACGAACACGGGCGCGAGGAGCCGCTCCTCGAGCTCGAGCCGCCGCTCGAGCTCCTCCCCCGTCACGCGCGAGCCGACGAGCTCCGCCGCGAGGGGCGACCCCGCCGGGGCCGCGGCCCGGACGACAAACGTGCCCGAGGGCCCGTCGACGAGGTGGACGACGGCCGCGTCGGCCCCGGCGGCCTCGGCCGCAGCGGCGGCGACCAACTGCAGCGACTCGCGCAGCCCGAGGCCGGCGGCGAGCGATTTCGCTGCACGCGCCAGGGTTTCGTGCGGCGACTGCCCGATCTCGACGGCCATCCCCCGGCGAAGTATCGCCTACAATCCCGGCGTGGCCCAGCCCGCGAACCAGCCCCGCTTTCGCGCCGACGAGCTGCCGTCGCTCGACCCGGCGGCGATCGAGGTCGCCTACCTGCGCGAGCGAGCCCGCCGGCGCGTCCGGCACGAGCGTCGCACCGCCGCCCAGAGCTCGAACGCGCGCTTCTGGGTCGTGATCGCCGTGCTGCTGTTCCTGACGGTGCTGTTCTCGCTCAGCGCCTGGCACGAAGTGCAGACGACGTTCGGCCTGTAGTGCCGCCGATCGCGCTGCGGGTCACGAGCTCCCAGGCCTCACCGCCGCACATCGGGCAACTCGGAAGCTTCGAGTGCAGGGTGATGCCGTACCCGCAGCTCGCACAGTGGTACTGGCCCGCCGCGGGCATCCCGGTCGCAAACAGGGCGGCGAAGTCGTCGCCGCCGAGTTCATGCTCCTGCGTCCCCATGGTCGGTCAACCCCTCTCCGACGATACGTTCCTCCGATCCAATCCCCATACTTAGACGCGTGCAAACACACGACTTCTTCGAGGATCCTGCCGAGAGCGTCGTTCCGGTCTCGCGGCGGTACGCACGTGCATCGACCCCGGGCTTCTGGGGCGCCGGCGAGCGCATCGTCTGGCTCTCGGCGCTGATCCTCTCCATCTCCGCGTTCACGGACTGGTACGCGGGGTCGGGCGTGGGGGTCAAGCTCGCGGTGATCGGGTGGCACACGGGGCTCCTCGGCAAGCTCGTGTTCTTCATCGGGCTCGTGATCCTCGCGATCGTCGCGTTGCGTGCGTCCGGCCTCGAGCTGCCGCCGTCGATCCCCGAGAGCCTCGTCGTGCTCGCACTCGGAGCGCTCGCGACGGTGTTCGTCCTCGTGCGCGTGATCTCGATTCCGGATTCCGTCCTGCCCGCGAACGGTCGCGGAATCGGCATCTGGATCAGCCTGCTCGCGGCGATCGGCGTCGTCGTCGGCGGGCTTCTTCGAGCCGCAGAAGAGCTGTAGCGAGCGCGACGCCGAGCACCGCGCCGGCGACGACGTCGGTCGGCCAGTGCACGCCGACGTAGACCCGCGAGAACGCGACAAGAGCAGCGAGGACGAAGAGCGGCGCGCGCCACGCGGGGAGCGCGGCCGCGAGCACGGTCGCGCATGCGAAGCTCGTCGTCGCGTGGCCCGAGGGGAACGAGTGCGTGTGCGGCACCGCGATCAGCGGATGGAGGTGCGGCCGCGCACGGGGGACCGCCGCCTTCAGCGCGTCGGAGACGCCTTCGCCGAGTCCGTCCGCGGCGAGCGTCCACATGAAGAGCGCCGGACGGCACAGCACGACCGCTGCCGCGACGGCGAGAGCGAGCCACAGCGCGCCCCAGCCGGCGGCGTCGGTCAGCCAGACGAACGGCGTGTCGAGCGTGTGGACACGGTGGGCGACGACCCAGTGTTCGAGGTGCCGGTCTATTCGACGGGCACGAGCTGCTTCGCCCGCGCGACGAGCTGCTGCGGATCGAACGGCTTGCCGATGAACCCTTCGGCGCCGCGGCGCTGCGCCTCGGACGCGTCGCCCTCGTCGAGCTTGCCGCTGAACATGATCACCGGAATCGAACCGTGGCGCTCCTGCATCCGCTGCAGCATCTCCCAGCCGTCCGTGCCCGGCATGACGACGTCGAGCAGGACGAGGTCGGGCGCCTGGTCCTCGATCGCCGCAAGCGCCTCCTCGGCACGCTCGGCCTCGCGCACCGCGTAGCCCTCGAGCTCGAGGTTGATGCGGATGAACTCGCGGACGCGTGCGTCGTCGTCGACGACGAGGACGAGCGGGCCCGCCTCGGCGCCGCCGGGTCCGGAGCGCTGGATGAACGCCTCGAGGTCGCTCCGCCGGTAGCGCCGGTGCCCACCCGGGGTGTAGAAGGCCGGGACGCGGCCGAGATCCGACCACTTCCGGATCGTCGACTGGGCCACCCCGAGGAACTTCGCCGCCTGACCGAGCGTGAGCCAGTCGGGCTCGCTCGCCGGTGCGCGGCGACCGCTGCGTTCGTAGGCCATCGCGGCTGAACCTACCCAAACTTCCCGCTATGTGAAACCTTTTCTACGGTTTCGACGCCGGAACCTGTACCGGCGCGAGCGGCAGCGGCTTCAGCGTCCGGACGATCGTCTGCGTCCCGCCCGCCTTCGGCCGGTCGTGGAGCGCCTCGCCGGTTGCGATGCCGAGGGCGAAGACGAGCGCGAGGAAGAGGAGCGTCGCGACGCGCCGGAGCCACCTGCGCCGGCGGCGACGCCGCCGCACCGGGACCGTCGTCACGGCGCGTAGTCGGTCGCGCGGCGCGCATAGAGGTCGAACGCAGCGTCGGCCGCCGTCGCCGCATCCGGCGGCGGTGCGTCCTCGGGGCGCGCGTCTTCGAGCAGCATGCGCGCCCAGTCCTCCGCGCCTTCGTAGGCGTCGGCGAGCTCGGC
The DNA here is from genome assembly GCA_019237315.1 of Actinomycetota bacterium. Classification (GTDB taxonomy): domain Bacteria; phylum Actinomycetota; class Thermoleophilia; order Gaiellales; family Gaiellaceae; genus PALSA-600. The sequence continues at coordinate 7,733 of JAFAHG010000097.1, read as the reverse complement.
GAGCGTGAACGTCTGCCCGACGCGTCGCCGAAGCGCCGCCGAGACGGCGTCGACCTGCGCGTTCAGCCGCGTGTAGCGCTGCGCGTCGTGCCGCGCGGCTTCGACGTTCCGCGTGCCTTCCCGCCAGTGCTGTCTCGCGAGCTCCACGTTCACGTCGCGGTAGTACAGCAGCCGTCCGCGGGCCAGAGCGGCGCCGCATCGGCGAGGATGCGGTCACCGAGCTCGTAGCCGGGACGCGCGAGCGCGAACGCTGCGTGTGCGTGCAGGCACTTCAGGCTGCCGCTGCGCGTCGCGCCGCCGACGCCCGCGTCGAGCTCCGGGCGGAGCGCGCGCTGTTCGGCGTCCGCGTTCGCAAGGCTGCGCGCGAGTCGCGGGTCGTCCCCCGCGGCGCGCGTCCAGCGCTCGACGCCGCCGGCGGCCTCGACACGCGCGATCTGCGCCGCGAGATGCGGGCACGTCACCCAGAACTCGGTCGGGAACGGCGTCCCGTTCTCGTCGAACGGCGCCTGCTCGGTCACCGCCGGCCGGCCGAACGGGCACCGGACGGCGACGCGGCGGAACGCGCGCGGAGAGCGGCCGATCTGCCGCGCGACGAGCGCGCGGTCGTCGGTCACCGATTCTTCGCGCGCCACGCGGCGATGCCGCGGACGATGAACAGCCGCTCGCCCGGTTTCACGAGCCCGAGCCGGCGCGCCTCCGCGACGAGCGTCGCACCGGATGCGACGGAGTCGATCTGGTCCTGCAGCTGCTTGTGCTCGTGCGCGAGCGCGGCGACCTGCGCCTGGCGCTGCTGGAGCTCGTGCTTGGTCTGGAAGTACGTGTGCATCGGCTTCCAGTAGAGCAGTCCGAGCAGCACGATGCCGCCGAGGGCGAGCAGGCGCGAGGGACGCAGCATGCGCGAGCACTTCGCCCCACGCGTGCGCGTTCCTCCGGCCGAGTCCCGAGCGGTACCGTTCCGTGGTGGCAGCGGCTCGGCCTCTGCTCGTCTTCGACGGGGAATGCGGGTTCTGCACGTCGAGCGCGAGGTGGGCCTCCGTCCGCTGGCGCGGGGATGCGCGAGCAGTTCCGTGGCAGACGCTCGACGACGGGGATCTCGTGGCACACGGACTCACCCGCGCCGAGGCGAGCGCGGCCGCGTGGTGGCTCGAGCCCGACGGCCGTGCGTTCCGCGGTCATCTCGCGATCGCACATGCGCTCGCCGCGGGCTCAGGCTGGCCGGCGCGCGCAGGCCGCATTCTCATGGTCGCGCCCGTCCTTGGCTCGCCGCCCCGCTCTACGCGCTCGTGAGCCGCTTGCGTCGCCGCCTGCCGGGAGGCACTCCCGCCTGCTCTCGCAGAGACGGCGCTGCGGAACGAAGGTCGTCCGAATCGCCGCGATGATCCCGCGGGGCGAAAACGGTGTCCGACTCCGCCTATCGAGAGCCCACTTTCGTCAAGGTGTCCTTCAGAACAACTTTGTGACAATCGATCTACAGGACGGCCTCGCGTGCGCGTGTCCAGCCACACCCAACACGCTCGCATGAGCGAGCGGCCGCCCAATGCAATTCCGAGGCCTTGTTCTGGGGCTACGCGATGTCGACCTTGATCACGTTCGTCGAGCCCGACAGGTTCACCGCCGTGCCGGCGACGAGGACGACGAGATCGCCCGGGTCGACGATCCCCGACATGCGCGCGGTTTCGATCGAGCGCGTCCACAGCTCCTCGACGTCCTCGGTCGACGGCATGAGAAGCGGCAGCACGCCCCACTCGAGCGCCATCTGCTGCACCGCCGACTGGTGATGTGAGAGCCCGAGCATCGGCCGGCGCGGCCGGAGGCGCGCGATCTGCGAGGCGGTGCGCCCGGTCGCAGTCGCGGCGAGGATCACCTTCGCGCCGAGCGCCTCGGCGAGCTCCGTCGTCGCGGCGGCGATCGCCCGGCGCACGTCCGGCTCGAACTCATCCTCCAGCTCGCGACGGAAGCCCATCGACGGCTCGACCGCGCGCGCGATGTTGTCCATCGTCCGCACCGCCTCGACCGCGAACGCGCCGACCGCAGTCTCGGCCGAGAGCATGATCGCGGATGTTCCGTCGAGGATCGCGTTCGCGACGTCGCTCGCCTCCGCACGCGTCGGCTCCGCGTGCGACACCATCGACTCGAGCATCTGCGTCGCCGTGATCACCGGCTTCCCGACCTCCAGACAGCGGCGGATGATCTGCTTCTGGATCAGCGGAACGGTCGCCGCGCCGATCTCGACGCCGAGGTCGCCACGCGCGACCATCAGCGCGTCGGCCTCGGCGAGCACCTCGTCGAGCGCGTCCACCGCTTCCGCCTTCTCGATCTTCGCGATCACGCGCGCGGACGAGCCGCGGTTCCGGATGATCGCCTGCAGGTCGCGCACGTCTGCCGCCGCGCGCACGAACGAGAGCGCGACGTAGTCGACGCCGATCGACAGCGCGAACTCGAGGTCTTCGAGATCCTTCTGCGTGAGCGACGGCACGGGAATCGGCACCCCGGGAAGGTTCACGCCCTTGTGCGAGCTGACCTCGCCGCCGACGAGCACGCGGCAGCGAGCGCGGCCCGACTCGACCGCTTCGACAGCGAGACGGACGAGACCGTCGTCGATCAGGATGTCGTTCCCGGGGCGGAGCATCTCGCCGACCTGCTCGGGCGCGATCGGAAGCTCGCCGTCCTGCGCCGCCTGCTCGCCGACGACGACGATCTCCTCGCCGGGCACGAGGAGCCGCGGGCCGGGCAGCTCGCCGAGGCGGAGCTTCGGCCCCTGCAGGTCGGCGATGATCGCGAGCGGCCGGCCGATCTCCTCCTGCACGCTGCGCACGAGCTCGGCGGTCTCCCCGTGGTCTGCGTGCGTGCCGTGGGAGAAGTTGAGGCGTGCCGCGTCCATCCCCGCCGCCGCGAGCGCGTGCATGACCTCGCGTCTCGCCGAAGCAGGGCCGATCGTGGCGACGATCTTCGTCCGCCGGATCACCGCAGCCATGGGCCCACGTTAGCTACTCGGGTGCGAAAACCTTGGAAACGCGCCCCAACCCGGGTACACGGCGCGGCCCCCGAGCTCCTCCTCGATGCGCAGGAGCTGGTTGTACTTCGCGATACGGTCGGAGCGCGCGGGAGCACCGGTCTTGATCTGACCGGCGTTCGTCGCGACGGCGAGGTCCGCGATCGTGGCGTCCTCGGTCTCGCCGGAGCGGTGCGAGATGACGGCGGTGTAGTCGGCGTCGTGTGCGATGCGGATCGCGTCGAGCGTCTCCGACAGCGTCCCGATCTGGTTCACCTTCACGAGAATCGAGTTCGCGACGTGCTGCTCGATGCCGCGCGTGAGCCGTTCGGGGTTCGTGACGAAGAGGTCGTCGCCGACGAGCTGCACGCGGTCGCCGAGCGTCTGCGTCAGCGAGCTCCACGCGTCCCAGTCGTCTTCCGCGGCGCCGTCCTCGATCGACATGATCGGATAGCGCTCGACGAGGTCGGCCCAGAACCCGCCGATCTCGTCGGAGCCGAGCACGCGACCCTCGAAGCGGTACGCACCGTCGCGGTAGACCTCACTCGTCGCGGGATCGAGCGCGATCGCGACGCGGTCGCGGTGGCCTGCGTTGTCGGCGGCCTCGAGAATCGCCTCGATCGCCGCCTCGCTCGAGGGCAAATCGGGCGCGAAGCCGCCCTCGTCGCCGACCCCCGTCGCGAGCCCGCGCGCGTGCAGCACCGCACGCAGCGCGTGGTAGACCTCGGCCGCGATACGGATCGCATCGGCGAACGACTCCGCACCGGCCGGCACGACCATGAACTCCTGCAGATCGATCGAGTTCTGGGCGTGCACACCGCCGTTAATCACGTTCAGCATCGGCACGGGCAGCGTCACTCCGGTGTCGCCGCCGAGCCGGCGGAAGAGCGACACTCCCTCCTCGGCGGCCGCCGCCTTCGCGTAGGCGAGCGACACGCCGAGGATCGCGTTCGCGCCGAGGCGGCCCTTGTTCGGCGTGCCGTCGAGGTCGATCAACGTGCGGTCGAGGCGCGCCTGTCCCTCGAGGCCGGCGACGGCGCGCGCGATCTCGCCGTTCACGTTCTCGACCGCGCGCGTGACGCCCTTCCCGCCCCACACGTCGCCGCCGTCGCGCAGCTCGACCGCCTCGTGTGCACCGGTCGACGCGCCGGACGGCACGATCGCCCGGCCGAAGCCGCCGGACTCGAGCAGCACCTCGACCTCGACTGTCGGATTGCCGCGGGAGTCGAGGACCTGGCGTCCGTGCACGGATGCGATGCGCGTCATGCAGTCTCCTTGGCGCGATCGAAGTACGCGTCCTGCTCGTCGAGCGAAAGCTCGGTCCACGTCCGCCCGTCGCCGGCGGCGAGCCGCTCGGCCTCCTCGACGCGCGCGCGGAACCGAGCCGTCGCGGCACGCAGCTCGAGCTCCGGGTCGACGTTCAGCCGCCGCGCGACGTTCACGCACGCGAACAGCACGTCGCCCAGCTCGGCCGCGACACGCGGATCCGCCTCGTGCTCGGGCTGCGGCTCGCCGCGGATCTCGGCCCGCAGCTCGACGAGCTCGTCGTCGAGATCCGCGAGCGCGGTCGCGACGTCGGGGTAGTCGAAGCCGACCGTCGCCGCGCGCCGCTGCACCTTGCGCGCGAGCAGCAGCGCCGGGAGCGACGCGGGCACGTCGTGGAACACGCCCTCGCGGTCCTCCTGCTCGACCTTGAGGCGCTCCCAGTTCTCGCGCACGCGTCCCGCCGTGCGTGCCTCGGCGTCGCCGAACACATGCGGATGCCGCGCGACGAGCTTGTCGTGGATGCCGCGTGCGACCTGCTCGAGGTCGCCCGCGCCGCGCTCGGACAGGAGCAGCGACAGGAAGTACGACTGGAACAGCAGATCACCGAGCTCGTCGCGAAGCTTCGCGTCGTCCCCGGCCATCGCCGCGTCGGCGACCTCGTACGCCTCCTCCACGGTGTGCGGCACGATCGTGCGCTCCGTCTGCTCGCGGTCCCACGGGCACTCACGGCGCAGGCGCTCGGTGAGCTCCTGCAGCTCGACGAGAGCGTCCGCGAGCGGCAACGCTACGTGCTGGTCGACGTCGTTGTGTTCGTGACGGCGCACGGATCCGGGCTCGGCTGGTAGCCCGGCTGGTACTTGATCTGACCCTTGCAGTAGCTCTTCTGGATCTTGTTCACCCAGTCGGTCATGACGGAGTTCTTCTTCGTCTGCAGGAGCGTCTGCTGGATCTCCTTGCCGACGACGTTGACCGGTGACTTGTGCGCGGGCTTCGTCGCGGCGGTCGGCTTCAACACGAACCAGCCGTACTGCGCGGTGTTGACCTTCCCGACCTCGTTCGTCTTCAGCGAAAACGCGAGCTTGTCGAACTCGGGAACGGTCTGGCCCTTCGAGAACGTCGCCTTGCCGCAGTTGTTCGACGACGACGGATCCTTCGAATACTTCTTCGCGAGCTTGCACCAGTCGCCGCCACCCTTCAGCTGCGAGTAGAGCGACGACGCGAGCGCGGCCTTGTTCTTGCCGACGAGGATGTACTGCAGGGCGCGCGACGCAGGCGTCTGGTACTGGCTCAGGTGCTGGATGTAGTACGCGGCGATCGCGGTCTTCGTCACGCTCACGCCCTTCGTCACGGAGTCGAAGAGCTTCTGGCCGATCAGCTGCGACCTGATGTTGTCGCGCACCTCGGCGTCGGTCAGCCCCTGCTTCTTGAGCTGCGCCTGGTACTTCGCCTCGTTGCCGCCGAAGTACTGCTTCTTCAGCGCGGCGAGTCGCGTCTGGATGTCCTTGTCGGTGACCGTGATGCCCATCTTCGCGGCCTCGGCCTCCTTCTCGGCCTCCTGCACGAGGAGCGTCACTGCCTGGCTCCTGATGTTCGAGTAGGCCGTGGTGCCGGCCTTCGGGAAGGTCTGGCCCTGCGACTTCAGGTTGACCTTCGCCTCGTTGATCAGCGAGTCGAACTGCGTCTTCGCGATGTGCTGCGACCCGACGACCGCAATGTCGCCCGGCTGGAGCTGGGCGACCTTCCCGCCACCGCCGCCGCCGCACCCGGCTGCGAGCACGACGAGGGGAACGAGAATCGGAAGAAGAACGCGTGCCTTCATAGGAAAGAGCGCCGATTCATGCCGCCCGACGCGCGGCCAGCATAGCATCGACCAGGCGGAGAGCCCCTGTCAGCTCCTCGTGTCTGAGGGTCACCTCGCGCTTGGCGGTCGTGTAGACGGCGGTGTCGATCTCTCGCCGGAGCTCCCGCAGCTCGGCCGATCCGAGGACGACGGAGCCGACCGCCGCACGGCCCCCGCGGAAGATGAGGTAGTCGGCGCCGAGCTGTGCGAGCTTCAGCTTCGCCTCCTGGATCCGGAAGAGGTTCTCGACAGGCTCGGGAAGCGGGCCGAACCGGTCGGCGGTCGCGACCTCGAGCTCGCGCAGCTCGTCCTCGTCCTCGACGAGCGCGAGCCGCCGGTGCAGGTCGATCTTGAGCGCCTCGCCGGCGATGTAGCTCGCGGGGACGTACGCGTCGACACGGGCGTCCACGCGCACCGGCCGCGCGGCGAGCCGCCGCTGCCCCGTGAGCTCGGCGACCGTCTCGTGCAGCATCTCGACGTAGAGCTCGAAGCCGAGCGCGGCGACGTGCCCCGACTGCTCGGCGCCGAGGAGATCGCCGGCACCGCGGATCTCGAGGTCACGCATCGCGATCGCGAACCCCGCGCCGAGCTCCGTGTGGTCCGCGAGCGTCGCGAGCCGCGCCTTCGCCTCCGGCGTCAGCTCGTTCGCGTCGGGATAGAAGAGGTACGCGTGCGCGGGCACGTCGCGACGGCCGACGCGTCCGCGGATCTGGTAGAGCTGCGCGAGCCCGAGCTGGTCTGCGCGGTCGATGATCAGCGTGTTCGCCTGCGGGATGTCGAGCCCCGACTCGATGATCGTCGTCGACACGAGCACGTCGGCGTCGCCGCGCAGGAACGCGAGCATCTTGTCCTCGAGCTCGCGCTCCGCCATCTGTCCGTGCGCAACGAGGACGCGCGCGTTCGGGCAGAGCTGGCGCACCTTCTCCGCGGCCTCGTCGATCGTCTCGACCCGGTTGTGGAGGTAGAACGCCTGACCTTCGCGGCCGAGCTCGCGTTCGAGCGCCTGCACGACGAGGTCCTCCTCGTACTCGCCGACGTACGTCCGAATCGGACGGCGGCCTTCCGGCGGCGTCTCGATCACGGAGATGTCGCGCAGTCCCGCGAGCGACATGTGCAACGTGCGCGGGATCGGCGTCGCAGAGAGCGCGAGGACGTCGACCTCGAGCCGGAGCTGGCGGAGCAGCTCCTTCTGCGCGACGCCGAAGCGTTGCTCCTCGTCGACGACGACGAGGCCGAGCTCCTTCGGGATCACGTCGCGCGACAGCACGCGGTGGGTCCCGATCAGCACGTCGACCTTGCCTTCCGCGAAATCGGCCAGCACGGCTTTCACCTCCGCGGGCTTGCGGAACCGCGACACCATCTCGACGCGAACCGGGAAGTCGCGGAAGCGGTCGCGGAACGTGTTCCAGTGCTGCTGCGCGAGGACCGTCGTCGGCACGAGCATCAGCACCTGCTTGCCGGCGACCGCGACGGTGAACGCGGCGCGCAGCGCGACCTCGGTCTTGCCGAAGCCGACGTCGCCGCAGACGAGGCGGTCCATCGGGCGCGGCGCTTCGAGGTCGTCCTTCACCGCCTCGATCGCACGCGCCTGGTCCTCCGTCTCGCGGTATGGGAACTCGGTCTCGAGGCGCTCGA
>JAFAHG010000255.1 GCA_019237315.1 Actinomycetota bacterium | reverse complement strand
CGTGCAACTGCTGCAGCCGCTGGCGAAACGCGTGCCGTTCCCGCTCGAGGTGCCGACCGTCCTCGAGCGCAACTCCTACCCGGACACCTGCTGCGGTGACGTTGCCGCGCGGCTGTACTGGATCACGAAGGGGAAGAAGGCGATCCGGCTCGTCTACCGGACCGGCGGCAACGAGTACTGGGGCGTGGAGGAGACCAACTTCACGCAGGCGCCGATCCTCGGCGACCGCAGCTTCCAGCACGAAATCGGCGGGCGCGAGTGGAGCCTCTACTACTCCGGGTCGCAGCTGCACATGGCCGTCCTGAACGCGAACGGCGCGACCTACTGGGTCGTCAACACGCTGCTCGACTCACTCTCGAACGAGACGATGCTCGCGATCGCGAAGGGTCTCAAACCCCTAACAGCGGTCAAGTAGGGTCCCGCCATGGCGAGGATCGGCATCTTCGGCGCAGGCTGGGTGGGCCTCGTCACGGGCGTCTGCTTCGCCGAGCTCGGGCACGACGTGGTCATCCGCGACGTCGTCGCCGAGAAGGTCGACGCGTTGAGCCGGGGGGAGGTTCCGTTCCACGAGGAGGACGTCCCGCAGCTCCTCGAGAAGAACCGGGACCGGCTCACCTTCACGCTCGACCCGGAGGACGTCGTCGGCTGCGAGCTCCTTTTCGTTTGCGTGGACACTCCCCCGACGTACTCCGGCGACGCGGACCTCTCGCGCGTGTGGAGCGTCGTCGAGGAGCTGCCGGCGCTCCCCGGCCGGCCCGTGCTCGTGATGAAGTCGACGGTTCCGGTGGGAACGGGGGCGAAGGTGCGCGCCGGGCTCGACGCCCGCGGCCTCGCCCACGTCGGGTACGTCTCGAACCCCGAGTTTCTCGCCGAGGGGCGCGCCGTGCAGGACTTCATGCATCCCGACCGTGTCGTCGTGGGCGCGTTCGAGCCGTCCGATGCAGAAGCCGTCGCGGTGCTGTACGAACCGCTCGACGCGCCGATCGTCAGGTGCGACGTGAACTCGGCGGAGATGATCAAGCTCGCCGCGAACGCCTTCCTCATGACGCGCATCTCGTTCATCAATGAGATCGCGAACGTGTGCGAGGCAACCGGCGCGGACGTCGTGAGGGTCGCGGAAGGTGTGGGTCTCGACCACCGTCTCGGCCCGTACTTCCTCAAGGCGGGTATCGGATACGGCGGAAGCTGCTTCCCGAAGGACTCGCTCGCGCTGAAGCAGCTGGCCTCGAACTCGGGCTACCACTTCCAGCTGCTGTCGGCCGTGATCGAGGTGAACGAGCTGCAGAAGCGCCGCGTCATCGGCAAGCTCAAGCGCCACCTGGGTTCGCTTTCGAAGCGGAAGATCGCGCTGCTCGGGCTTGCGTTCAAGCCGAACACGGACGACATGCGCGAGGCCCCCTCGATCGTGCTTGCGAGCCGTCTGCTCGCCGAGGGCGCGGACGTGCGCGGATGGGACCCGGTGGCGGACGGGCGCGCGCTCCCGCGTGGCGTCGAGATCGCAGGCTCCGTGCTCGAAGCGGTCGACGGCGCCGACGCTGCGGTGATCGTGACGGAATGGCCGGAGTTGCGCGACCTCGCACGCGAGGAGGTACGCCGCGCGATGGCGAACCCGCTGATCGTCGACGGCCGCAACCTGCTCGACCCCGTCGAGGTGCGCGCCGCGGGATTCGCATACGAGGGCATCGGCAGGCCCGTGTCCCCGACCGACGTCTTCCCGGAGACCGCCGAGCCCGAGCTCGACCCCGAACGGCAGCGCTGACCCGGGTTGGAAGCGATCCTCCTCGCCGGCGGCAAGGCCGAGCGACTTGGCGACGCGGCCGGAGGCAGGCCGAAAGCGCTCGTCGACGTCGCGGGACGGCCGCTCGCGGCCTACCAGGTCGCGCGGCTCGCGCGCGCGGGTGTCGAGCGGGTGATCGTGTCGTGCGCGATCGGGCAGGGGGAGTTGTTCGAGCGCGAGCTCGCGGGTCTCGGTGCGGAGGTCGTCGCGGCAGAGGAGCCCGAGCGTCTCGGGCGCGGCGGCGGAATCAAGTTCGCCGCCCGCGAGCGGCGTGAGCACGGCGACCTGTACGCGTTGAACGGCGACGAGCTCGTCGACGTCGACTTCGGTGCCCTCCTCGAGCGGCATCGCGCAGGGGGCAGCGCGGCCACGGTCTCCGTCGCCCGCCCGAAGTCGCCCTTCGGCGTCGTCGACCTCGGCGACGGCGACGTCGTCGAGGGCTTCAGCGAGGGCGGCCGCATCCCGTACTGGGTGAACTGCGGCATCTACGTCTTCTCGCCAGAGACGATCGACCGCCTCCCCGACGTCGGCGACCACGAGACGACGACCTTCCCCGAGCTCGTACGCGAACGCCGGCTGCACGCATACCGGCACGAGGGGCTGTGGCTCACGGTGAACACGCCGAAGGAGCTGCGCGTTGCCGGCGAGCACGTGGCGGCGCACCCGGAGTGGTTGTCGTGAAAGGATCGACTCCGATGTCCGACCATCTCGACTCTCCGAACATCGACTCGCTGGACGAGTGGAGCTTCGAGACGCGCCGCGTCGACAAGCCCTGGGGCTACGAGCTCATCTGGGCCTTGAGCGACGTGTATTGCGGCAAGGTGCTCTTCGTCCGCGCCGGCCACTCGCTCTCGCTGCAGTTCCATCGCGAGAAGGACGAGTCGTGGCTCGTCCAGTCCGGGCGGGCGAAGGTGGAGCTCTCGAGCGTCGGCGACGCGGTGCAGAAGGAAGAAGTGGTCGCCGCGGGCGCGGCGTTCCGTTTCCGTCCTGGGACGGTGCACCGGGTGACCGCCGTCGAGGACACGACGATCCTCGAGGTCTCGACGCCGCACCTCGACGACGTCGTCCGCCTCGAGGACGCGTACGGCCGAGCGGGCACCTCGCAGCCGTAGCCCGCTGGGGACGAACCGGCACACATTCGGCGCGGAGCCGTGACAGACGTGTCACACCGGCCCGTAGCGTTCCGAGTGGGGCACTCGCGCCCGCCTGGGGGGAGGCGCCCGCGGGTGCGGACAGGGCGTGGACCGACTCTGACACAGATGTGTTAATCTACGGATTGTGACGGGCCTGAACGTCGGCGAGGCGGCGAAGCGCAGCGGCTGGTCGCCGCGGATGCTGCGGTATCTCGAGGCGAAGGGGCTCGTCGTCCCGCGCCGCACGCGCTCCGGTTACCGCGCCTACGGTCTCGGTGAGCTGAACCAGCTGCGCGGCCTCGCCGAGCTGCGGCGCCGCTTCGCGGTCGGTATCGACGAGCTCGCATTCGCCGCGCGTCTGCGCCGTGAGCCCGAGCTCCGGCGCGCGGTCGACGGCTGGCTCGCCGCGGCCGCCGACACGGGCTCCTGGATCGACTGGGAGCAGCGCAAGCACGAGCGGCTCCTCGCCGCGTAACTACACTCGACTGGAGGACCATGGCTACAACGAGGCGCTACGACATCAAGGACATCTCGCTGGCGCCGGAGGGTCTGCGCCGGATTCTCTGGGCCGACCGACAGATGCCCGTCCTCTCTGCGATCCGCGAGCGCTTCGCCGAGGAGCAGCCGCTCGCCGGCTACCGCATCTCCGCCTGCCTCCACGTCACGACCGAGACGGCGAACCTCATGCGCACGCTGAAGGCGGGCGGCGCCGACGTCGTGCTGTGCGCGTCGAATCCGCTTTCCACGCAGGACGACACTGCCGCCGCGCTCGTCGAGGAGTTCGACATCTCCGTCTTCGCGATCAAGGGCGAGGACAACGACACCTACTACCAGCACATCGAGGCGGTCGTCGACCACAAGCCGCAGCTGACGATGGACGACGGCGCCGACGTGATCGGTGTCCTCCACACCGCGCGGCGCGAGCAGCTGGGCGACATCATCGCCGGCATGGAGGAGACGACGACCGGTGTGATCAGGCTGAAGGCGATGGAGGCCGACGGCGCGCTCGCCTTCCCGGTGATCGCCGTCAACGACGCCCGCACCAAGCACTTCTTCGACAACCGCTACGGCACCGGCCAGTCGACGATCGACGGCGTGATCCGCGCGACCGACCTCCTCCTCGCGGGCATGAACGTCGTCGTCGCGGGCTACGGCTACTGCGGGAAGGGCGTCGCGGCGCGCGCGGCCGGAATGGGCGCGCTCGTCACCGTCTGCGAGGTCGACGCGATCCGCGCGCTCGAGGCCGCAATGGACGGGTTCCAGGTCAAGGACATCCTGACGGCGGCCAAGCTCGG
>JAFAHG010000245.1 GCA_019237315.1 Actinomycetota bacterium | reverse complement strand
CGAGTTGTAGACCTCGAACGACGCCGTCGCATCCTCGAGGTGCTGCATCGGTGCGTAGCGCGCGCCGTTGTCGACGTCGTGGAGCACGACATGGCGATGCGAGAAGGTTCCGCGCTCCGTGTCCTGGCCGGTCAGCCTCACTGGGATGCCTTCGACGAGCAGCGACGCGAACGCGAGCGCTTCGGCCTGGCCCCAGTCGATGCCTCCTTCGTCGAGGGCCGTGCGCCGGCGCTCGAGCTGGCGCGCGAGCTTCGGATGGACCGTGAATCCTTCGGGGACGCGGAGGAGCTGCTCGTTGAGCGTGCGCAGGCGATCCGCAGGAACCGCCGTCGACACACCGCTCGCGCCCGCGCGCGGGACGCCTTCGTCGCGCGTCTTCGCCGGGATCTCCTCGCCGAACGACGCCTTCAGCCGATCGTGCGCCTCGCGGAGCCTCGATTCCACTTCGCGCGCGAGGGTGTCGGCCTCGTCGGCGGCGAGGACGCCCTCCTCGACGAGCTGCGCGGCGTAGAGCTCGCGCACGGTCGGATGCTCGTCGATCTTCGCGACCATCAGCGGCTGTGTGTAGCCCGCCTCGTCCTGCTCGTTGTGGCCGAAGCGGCGGTAGCCGACGACGTCGATCACGACGTCGTGACCGAAACGGCGGCGATAGCCAAGCGCGAGCCGGACGGCCGAGATCGCCGCCTCCGGATCGTCGGCGTTCACGTGCACGATCGGGACGTCGAAGCCCTTCGCGAGGTCCGACGAGTAGCGCGTCGAGCGTTCCTGCTGGGGGTCGGTCGTGAAGCCGATCTGGTTGTTCGTGATCAGGTGCAGCGTGCCGCCGGTGGAGTAGCCGTCGAGCGCTTCCAGGTTGAGCGTCTCCGCGACGACGCCCTGGCCCGCGAAGGCGGCGTCGCCGTGCAGGAGGATCGGCAGTGCGACGCTCGGGTCGTGGTTGCCGGCACCCGCCGTGCGTTCCGTCTGCTCCGCGCGCGTGCGCCCTTCGACCACGGGGTCGACTGCCTCGAGATGACTCGGGTTCGCAACGAGCGTGACGCCGATCTTCCCCGCGGCGGTGTTGCGCGTCCCGCGTGCACCGAGGTGGTACTTGACGTCGCCTGTGCCACCTTCGGCAGCTTCGACGACCGCCTCGATCATCCGCTCGCCCTCGAACTCGCGGAGAATCGATTCGTACGGGAGACCGATCGTGTGCGCGAGGACGTTGAGCCGGCCGCGGTGCGCCATGCCGAGGACGACCTCGTGCGCACCGTCGGCGGCGGCGAGCTCGAGCGCCTCGTCGAGCATCGGGATCGTCACGTCGAGGCCTTCGATCGAGAACTGCTTCTGACCGATGAACGAGCGCCGCAGGTAGCGCTCCGATCCCTCGACCTCGCAGAGCCGCCTGTAGAGCGCGCGCTTTTCCTCGGCCGAGAGCGGCGTGCGGTACCGCCACGACTCGATCGCCTGGCGCAGCCACACACGCTGTTCGTGGTCCGAGATGTGCTCGATCTCGTACGCCATCGTCCCGCAGTAGGTCTCCTGCAGCCGCGGCAGCGCCTCGCGCAGCGTCTCGCCTTCCACGCTCACGCGCAGGATCCGCGTGGGGATGCGCGCCTGCAGCTCCGGGGTCAGCTGCGGCTCGAGGTGCAGCGGGTCGAGCGCGGGGTCGCCCGGCGGTTGCGAGCCGAGTGGGTCGAGGCGCGCCGCGAGATGCCCGTGCATGCGATGCGCCTTGACGAGCGCCATCGCCGCGGCCACGCCGCCGAGGAGCTCCGCGTCGACGGCCTCAACGGCATGCGCGGGCGCAGCGGTTTCTGCCGCGTGGCCGTTCGCGCCGTTGGCCGGGCGCTCGAGCAGTCGCGCGAGCCCGGGCAGCGCCACGGCGAGCTCGCCGTCCGCACGCTCGAAGAGCGCGCGCCACTCGGGCGGCACCGCCTCCGGATTCTCGAGGTACTCGTCGAGAAGCAGACGCGCGTAGCCGGTGTTCAGGCCGTCGACGTCGTGCATGGTCATGCCAGGTCTTTTGTAGCAACGGCAGCATTCCTGCCGTGCGCGTGCGTCAGGAGGGGCTCTTCTCCGGCGCGCGCGCGGGCCGCTGGTCACGGCGGCGGTCGTGGGGGCCGCCCCGCGGCGGCCGCGAGCGCGGCGGCCGCTGCCACGGCTTCCAGTTGATCCCCTCCGTGCCGCCTTCGGTGCCCACCTCGGGCTCCGCCTTGACCGCCCACCAGACGACCCAGCAGACGTACACGATCGGGATCTTCAGGATCAGCAGGAAGATGATCGCGGTCCACATGGGGAGTCGCAGAGTCTACGACACCTCGCGGCGATCCTGTAACAGACGAGACGAACTTCATCGGTAGCGCCGTCCTTCGTCCCGGCGGTAGGCCCAGACGGCGAGCGCGCCGAAGGCGAGCGCGAACGCGCCCAGGCGCAGCGCCGCGCCGGGTATGAAGGGGCGCCCCGAGACCGCCCCGGCAAGAGCGTCGGCGAAAGCCCGCGTCGGGAGGTACGGCGACGCGGCTGCGATCCCGGCGGGGAGCCGCGACGGCCGCAGCCAGAGGCCGCCGCCGTAGGAGAGCCCGAGGTAGAGGAGGTTCGCGATGGGCAACGCGCCGCGCGGCGGCGCGAGGTAGCCGAGTGCGAGCCCGAGCAGCGCGAACGGAACGAGCCCGACGGCGAGGACCGCGGCGAACTCGAACCACGCGGCGACGGGCAGCGAGGCCGCTGTCGTCGCGGAGGCGGCAACGACGACCAGCGCCGCGGCGCCGCATGCAAACGGCACCGCGGAGAGGACGCGGGCGACGAGCCGTTCGAGCGGCGCCACGGGAAGCGTCCGCAGGTACGCCTCCCAGGCCGACCCGCGGTCGGCCGCGATGCCGACGCCGAACTGGAAGAACGCGACGCCGATCACCGCGAATGCTGCGAAGCCCGTCATCTCGATGGTGGCTGGCAGCCGCGCGTGCGG
>JAFAHG010000095.1 GCA_019237315.1 Actinomycetota bacterium | reverse complement strand
GCGCGAAGGACACTTGACGGACACCCGTCGCCGATAGGCGGTGTCGGACACCGTTTCGTAGGCTTCGGGCGTGGACGGCGGGTCGGTCGCGGTCGTGGGTGCAGGGGTGTTCGGCGCGGCGACGGCACGCGAGCTGTCGCGGCGCGGCTACGACGTCACCCTCGTCGAGCAGTACTCGCCGGGCAACATCCGCTCCGGCTCCGGCGGGGACACCCGGCTCCTCCGCTTCTCGCACGGCGAGGACGAGTGGTACACGCGGTCTGCGCGCCGCTCGCTCGGCGCGTGGCGCGAGCTCGAGGCCGAGACCGGGGAGCGCCTGTTCGAGCCGGTGGGAGTCGCGTGGTTCGACGACGGCGACAGTGCATTCGTCGCGGAGAGCGAGCGCACGCTGTCGCGGCTCGGGATCCCGGCGGAGCGCGTCGACGGCCGCACGCTCTTCCCGTCCGTCGAGGTCGCCTCGGTGCTCTTCGAGCCCGAGGCCGGCGTGCTCCGCGCGCGTCGCGCGACGCAGGCGCTCGCACGCGGACTGCGGCTCGAGACCCGTCGCGCCTCGCCGGACGACCCGCCGCGAGCCGACGTGGTCGTCTGGGCATGCGGGTCGTGGCTCGCCGCGCTCTTCCCCGCGCTCGTGCAACAGAAGGTGACACGCCGCGACGTGTTCTTCTTCGGCGGCGACGGAGACTGGACCGGGTGCCCCGGCTGGTGCGACTACGACGGCGCCTTCTACGGCACGGGCGACCTCGGCGGACTCGGCGTCAAGGTCGCCCCCGACACCGCTGGCGACGAGGTCGAGCCCGACACGCTCGAACGCATGCCGCAGCAGGAGACCGCGCGGCTCGCACGCGAGTACGCCGCGCGGCGCTTTCCCTCGCTCGCGGACGCGCCGATCGTCGCCGCGCGCGTCTGCCAGTACGACCTGACGCCCGACGCACACTTCCTCGTCGCGCCCCACCCCGAGCACGCGAACTGGTGGCTCGTCGGCGGCGGGTCGGGCCACGGGTTCAAGCACGGGCCCGCGCTCGGGGAGTACGTCGCCGACTGCGTCGAGGGAAAGCGCCGGCCCGAGCCCTTCCATGCACTCGGCCCGCGCAAGGCGGGCGCGGGCCTGCGAACGGCGACGGTCGAGATCTAGGCGGCCGAGCGCTGCTCGGCGCCCGCGCGCTCGAACTCGAGCATCAGCTTGCGCAGGAGCGTGTTCAGCTGCCGCTGCTCGGCCGCGCTCAGCGCGCCCGCGACGCGCGACTCCTTGATCGCCTGCGCGTTCGTCGAGTCGCGCCACGCGCGCGCACCTTCGTCGGTCAGCTCGACCTTGATGCTCCGGCGGTCGGCGGGATCGGGGCGGCGGCGGATGAGCCCCGCACGCTCGAGCCGGTCGAGTCGGTTCGTCATCGCCCCGCTCGACAGCTCGAGCTCATCCGCGAGCTCGCCGGGCGAGCTGCAGTGCGGAACCTCGTTGTGCGCGTGCCAGAGGCTCCCGAGCACCTTCCACTCCGGCCACGTGAGGCCGTGCTCGGCGAGCGTCTGTTCGAGGTCGCGCCGGAAGCGCTTCTGGAGCGAGTTGATCCGGTCGACGATCCCCTCCACCTCGTAGTCGAGGTCGGGGATCCCCCGAAGGTGCTCCAGGAAGACGTCGATCCGGTCCTTCTCCATCTCGCAGCAATCGTACTTGCAAATCGTCTTGACGTCAAGATTCTTTTCCTCTACTCTTTCGACGTCGAGATACTTCAGGTGAAGGGAGACACCGTGTTGATGCGACCGATGGACGTGCAGGGAGCGAAGCTGATCGTCGCCGCGCGCGTCGAGACGCTCCGCGCCGGCCGGCGCGGCGGCAAGCGCACCCCCCGCGCGAACTGACGCCGGGGGGCGCGGTCCCCATGCGCGCGTCGTGCGAGCATTGCGGCCGGTGAACGACGCGACGCGCAAGCGGCTGATCCTCGTGGCGGCCATCCTCGGCTCGACCATCGTCTTTCTCGACGGGTCGATCGTGAACGTCGCGTTGCCCGCGATCCGTCGCGACCTCGGCGGGGGACTCGCGCTCCAGGAGTGGGTCGTCGACGGGTACCTCCTGACGCTCGGCTCGCTCATCCTCGTCGGCGGGTCGCTCGGCGACCTGTTCGGTGGGAAGCGCATCTTCGAGCTCGGCGTCGCCGCGTTCGGGGTGACGTCGATCCTGTGCGCGGCCGCCGTCGACGGGCCGATGCTCATCGTCGCGCGCGCGCTGCAAGGGGTCGCCGGCGCGCTGCTCACACCCGCGGCGCTCGCGACGATCACCACGGTCTTCTCCGGCGAGGAACGCGGCGCTGCGATCGGCACCTGGACCGCGTGGACGGGCATCGCGTTCATCGTCGGTCCGGTCGTCGGCGGTCAGTTCGTGCAGAGCCTCTCGTGGCGGGCGATCTTCCTCATCAACCCGCCGATCGCCGTCGCGACGCTCTGGCTGATCCGGCGTGCGATGGTGCCCAGCGTGCCGCGCGAACGCGCGCGCGTCGACTTCGTGGGCGGCATCCTCTGCGTGCTCGGTCTCGGCGGTCCCGTGTTCGCGCTGATCGAAGCGCCGACGCGTGGCTTCTCGGACCCGCTGATCGTGGCGGGACTCGCCGCGGGCGCGGTCCTTCTGTCCGCGTTCGTCGTCTGGGAGCTGCGACAGGACGCGCCGATGCTGCCGCTGCGGCTCTTCCGGCTGCGCAACTTCACGGTCGCGAACATCGAGACCGTCGGGGTGTACGCCGCCCTTTCGACGCTCACGTTCTTCCTCGTCCTCTTCCTGCAGCAGCTCGCGGGCTGGTCGCCGCGCAACAGCGGGCTCGCGACTGTGCCGATCTCGCTCGTGATGTTCGTCCTCTCGCCGCGCGTCGCGCGGATGTCGATGCGCGTCGGCCCCCGCTTCTTCATGGGCGTCGGGCCGCTCTTGTGCGCCGGCGCGATCGTCTGGATGCGATCGCTTTCACCGGGATTCGACTACTGGACGACGTTGTTCCCGGCGCTCCTCGTCTTCGCCGTCGGCCTCTCGCTGATCGTCGCTCCGCTCACCTCCACGGTGCTCGCCGACGCCGGCGAGCGCGACGCCGGGATTGCCTCGGGCGTGAACAACGCCGTCGCGCGCGTCGCCGGCCTCGTCGGGATCGCGGTCGTCGGTGCGGCGATCGCCGGCAAGGCGAACCGGCTCGACCTCGCGGGCTACCGTCTCTCGATGGCGATCACTGCAGGACTCATTGCCGCCGGCGGCCTGATCGGCCTCGCGGGGATCACGAACCGTGGCGCCCGCCGCTGAGATCGTCTTCGACCGCGTGACGAAGCGTTACGCGGGCCGGGACGCCGCCGCGCTACAGGACCTCTCGTTCGAGATCCCCGCCGGGACCTTCTGCGTGCTCGTCGGTCCGTCCGGCGGCGGCAAGACGACAGCCCTGAAGCTCGTCAACCGGCTCGTCCCGTTCGACAGCGGGGACATCCGCATCGACGGCCGCAGCATCCGCGACCTCGCGCCGGTCGAGCTGCGCCGCGGGATCGGGTACGTGATCCAGCAGGTCGGACTGTTCCCGCACATGACGGTCGGCGCGAACATCGAGACCGTTCCACGCCTCCTCGGCTGGTCACGCGAACGACGGGCGGCGCGCGTCGCGGAGCTGCTCGCGCTCGTCGGGCTCGATCCGGCCGACGCGGGCCGCTATCCGGCGGAGTTCTCGGGCGGCCAGCGGCAGCGCGTCGGCCTCGCGCGCGCGCTCGCCGCGGACCCGCCGCTCCTCCTGATGGACGAGCCGTTCGGCGCACTCGATCCGATCACGCGCCATCGCCTGCAGATCGAGGTGCGCCGACTGCACCGCGAGGTCGCGAAGACGGTGATCTTCGTGACCCACGACATCGACGAGGCGATCATGATGGGCGACCGGATCGCGATCCTGCGCGAGGGCGGCGTGCTTGCGCAGTACGACACACCCGACGCGATCCTCGCGCATCCCGCCGACGACTTCGTCGCCGCGTTCATCGGCGAGGATCGGGCCTTGCGGCGACTCGCGCTGCACCGGGTCGGCGACGTCCCTCTCGGACCTGTCCGGGGTCAGACCCCGGACACGCCCAGGGTGGCCATGTCCACGACGGTCAGGAATGCGGTCTCGCTGATGGTCGAGACCGGGCGCGACGCAGTGGTCGTCGTCGCGGATGACGGCGCCGAATGCGGTGAGCTCACGCTCGCGGACGCGACGCGCCTGCTCGCCGCGTGAACGCCGCCGGCCCCGTCATCCCGAACTTCGGGCAGGGGAGCAGCTGCGAGACCGGCGACCACGTGTTCTGCTGGGACTGGGTGCGCGCGCACTGGGGCGACACGCTCGAGCCGCGCTTCGTCGAGCACGTCGAGCTGACGCTGATCGCGGTCGGCGTCGGCTTCGTCCTCGCGTTCGCCCTCGCGCTCTACGCGCACCGACACCGCCGCGTCGACCAGCCGATCGGCCTCGTCGCGGCCGCGATCTACACGATCCCGAGCCTCGCGATCTTCCAGATCCTCGTGCCGTACTTCGGCCTGACGACGACGACGGTCGAGATCCCCCTCGTCGGCTACTCGCTCGTCATCCTCTACCCGAACATCCTCGCGGGGCTGCGCGCCGCGCCGCCGGAGGTGCTCGAAGCTGCGCGCGGCATGGGTCTGCGGCGACGCGAGGTGCTGACGCGCGTCGAGCTCCCGCTCGCACTGCCCGCGATCGTCGGCGGCCTGCGCATCGCGGTCGTCTCCACCGTCTCGATCGCCACGATCGCCTCGTTCCTCGGCGAGAAGGGCCTCGGCGCACCGATCTTCCTCGCGCTGCGCGACGCGCCGCCCTTCAAGACCGAGATCTACGCGGCGGGCGCGCTCGTCGTTGGCCTCGCGCTCGCGTTCGACCTCGTCCTCGTTCTCGCACGACGCGCACTGATCCGGTGGCCACGGTGATCGCGGACGCCGCCAACGCGCACACGTTCCTCGCCGCGTTCGGGTTCATCTACCACCACGCGGGGTTCCTCGCGCACAAGGCGCTCGAGCAGCTCGAGCTCTCCGGAGCCGCGCTCGCGATCGGCGCCGCCGTCGCACTCCCCGTCGGCATCGCGCTCGGCCATCTCCACCGCGGATCGGGGATCGCGATCGGCGCGTCGATCCTCGGCCGCGCACTCCCGATCATCGTCCTGATCGCGTTCTTCCTGACGATCCTCGGCTTCGGGTTCGTCAACAACATGGTCGCGCTCGCGGTGCTCGCAACCGGACCGATGCTCACGAACGCCTACGACGCCGTCGACGGCGTCGAGCGCGACGTCGTCGAGGCCGCGCGCGGAATGGGGATGTCGCGCGCGCAACTCCTGACATCCGTCGAGTTGCCGCTCGCGCTGCCGCTCGTCTTCACGGGCGTCCGCGTCGCGGCGGTCACGGTGGTCGCGACCGCGCCGATCGCCGCGATCGCGGGTGGCGGCGGGCTCGGCGACGTGATCGTGAACCAGGCCTCGTACAGGTTGCAAGGGGTACTAGGTGCGTCAATCTGCGTGATGCTGCTTTCCGCGGGAGTATGGGTGGCCCTTCTGTCGTTGCAACGAGTCGTGACACCACATGGCCTCGCAACTAGGGTCAAGCACGCAGGCGACGAGCGAAAGGAGCTGTTGTGATCCGCAAGCACACGCGGCGTGCCGCGAAGGCGGCATTCGCAGTCTCACTCGGGGTGGCGATCGTGATCGGACTCTTCGCCGGTGCAGCCCGCCCGGCGACGAAAGCGGGCCCGACGATCAGCATCGGCACGAAGAACTTCCCCGAGGAGTTCATCCTCGGTGAGCTCTACAAGCAGGCGCTCGAGGCGAAAGGGTTCACCGTCCAGTACCACGAGAACATCGGCTCGACCGAGCTCGTGCAGACCTCGCTCACGAGCGGCAAGATCAACTTCTATCCGGAGTACACGGGCGTGATCGTGCAGGACGTCTTCCACAAGACGTTCTCCGGGCCGAGTGCACAGGCGACCTACAACGAGGCGAAGAAGCTCGAAGCGGCGAAGGGCTACACGCTGCTCGACATGACGCCGTTCTACGACACCGACGTCCTCGCGGTCACGAACGCGACGGCGAAGAAGTACGGCCTAAAGTCGATCGGGGACCTGAAGAAGATCGGGTCCTTCACGCTGGCCGGCTTCCCGGAGTGCCAGACGCGCAACACCTGCTTCGTGGGCTACACGAAGCAGTACGGCCTGACCAAGGCGAAGTTCGTCCCGCTCGCGTCGATCTCGGCGTACACGCTGCTCGACAAGGGCACGGTCACGGCCGCCGACGTGTTCTCGACCGACCCGCCGCTCGGGCCCGGCTCGAAGTACACGGTCCTCGCAGACCCCAAGCACGTGACGGGGTTCCAGAACGTCGCACCGATCGTGAAGACGTCCGTCGCGCAGGCCGGCGGCTCGACGTTCGCGAACACGGTCAACGCCGTCTCGGCGAAGCTGACGATCCCGGCCATCGTGGCGATGAACAAAGCCGTCGAGGTCGACAAGCAGGACCCCGCGAAGGTCGCGGCCACCTTCCTGAAGGCGAACGGCCTCGCGTAGATCCGGTTAAGGCGGAGGGTGCGCGAGCACCCTCCGCCTTATCGTGAGGCCCGTGACGGCAACCCGGGTCCTCCATCTCACGCGAATCGCCGGCGGCGAGCTCTGGAGCGTCGACGGCGGGAAGGTCGGCCGCGTCGACGACCTCATCGTCCGCCTGGGCGACGCCGGCTACCCGCCGGTCACGGGCCTCCTGGCAACGGTGGCCGGGCGGCAGGTGTTCGTCCCGGACGGCCTCGTGCAGGAGATCGGCCACGACCGGACGACGCTCCGTGGGGCCGTCCTCGACCTGCGCCCGTTCGAGCGCCGGCCGCAGGAGGTTCTCCTGCGGAAGGACGTCCTCGACCGGCAGCTGATCAACGTCGACGGCGCACGTCTCGTGCGGGCGAACGAGATCGAGCTCGCGCGGCTCGAGGGCTGGTACCGCGTCGTCGGCGTCGACACGGGCCTGCGCGGATTCGCACGGCGCCTCGTACCGCGCCGGCTCGCCGACGAGATCGCGCCGAAGTCGTTCCTCGACTGGGCGAGCATCGAACCGTTCACCGGCCACGTGCCGACCGTGCGGCTGACGGTGCCGCACCCGAAGCTCGCGCGCCTCCACCCCGCCGAGCTGGCCGACCTCGTCGAGCAGGCTTCGCACAGCGAAGGCGAGGAGATCATCGAGGCGGTCGGCGGCGACCCGGAGCTCGAGGCGGACGTGTTCGAGGAGCTCGACCCCGAGCACCAGGTGGAGTTCGTCGAGGCCCGGTCCGACGAAGATGCGGCGGAGCTGCTCGGCTCCATGGCCGCCGACGATGCGGCGGACCTCATTTCGGAGATCGACCAAGACCGGCGGGCGCCCATCCTCGAGCTCCTGCCTGAGCCGCAGCGACGGAAGGTCCGTTCGCTGCTGAGCTACAACCCCGAGACGGCCGGGGGACTCATGAGCCCGGACTTCCTGCTGCTCGCCGGCGCGGCGACGGCGGGCGACGCGTTGGAGGCCATCCGCGCCAGCTCGGTGCCGCCCGAGGCGCTGGCCGTCGTCTTCGTCGCCGACGGCGCTGGCCGTCTGACCGGGTCGGTGACCGCAGTGCGTCTCGTACAGAGCCCGCACCTTGCGACCCTCGCCGACGTCGCCTCGGGCGACGTCGGGCATGTGCACGCCGACTGGGACCTCGGCGCGGTCGTCCGCAAGATGTCCGATTACAACCTCACCGTGGCGCCCGTGCTCGACGAGGGCCACCGGACGGTCCTCGGCGTCATCACGGTCGACGACGTGCTCGAGCTCCTTCTCCCGTCGGGCTTCCGGCGCGACTACGGCCGGACGGCGGCCGAGGAGTGAGGGAGCCCTGGGCGGCCGCCCTGTTTGCCCTTTTCCGGCGACGAAGACCCGCGGGCAGGGCGCGCCGCTAGCGTCGCTGCGGCCGCCCACGCCGGCGCGCTGTCCGGGACACGGGTCGCAAGGACCCGCCCCGGTGCGCTTCCCCGCCCCGTCCCGGGGTGGGGGTCAATCCTCGTCCGTCCTCGTCCGATCCGATCC
>JAFAHG010000268.1 GCA_019237315.1 Actinomycetota bacterium | reverse complement strand
GCACGATCTCGATCCGCAAATTCCCAAAGCACGCCCTGACCCTCGATACGATGGTGCGGCAGCAGAACTTATCGCCGGAGCTCGCCCATCTGTTGCGGATCGCGGCGCACGCTCGGCTCAATATTCTGATCTCGGGGGGCACCGGCTCCGGCAAAACGACATTGCTGAACGCGGTGTCGCAACACATCGATACCACCGAGCGCATTATCACGATCGAAGACGCCGTCGAGCTGCGCTTGCAGCAGCCGCATGTCGTGCAGATGGAGACGCGCCCGCCCAATATCGAAGGGGCCGGCTATATCCCGCAGCGCGAGCTGGTCCGGAACGCCTTGCGCATGCGCCCGGACCGCATCATCGTCGGCGAGGTCCGCGGTCCCGAGACCGTCGACATGCTGCAGGCGATGAACACGGGCCACGACGGCTCGCTTTCTACGATCCACTCGAACTCGCCGCGCGACGCGCTTGCACGCCTCGAGACGCTGGTGCTCACCGCGGGCGTCGAGCTCCCGCTCCGCGCGATCCGCGAGCAGATCGCGAGCGCGTTCGACCTCATCGTCTACGTGACGCGGCTCGTCGACGGGTCGCGCCGCGTGACGCACATCACGGAGGTGCTCGGGCTCGAGGGCGACGTGATCACGCTCCAGGATCTCTTCCACGCGCCGAAGCCCGACCTGTCGCTCGCGTCGACCGAGCTCCTCGGCGAGCTCGTCCCGACCGGCCTCCAGCCTTCGTTCCTGTCGAAGCTCGCGACGAACGGCGTCACCGTCGACCCGGCGCTCCTCGACCCGAATGCCGACCTCGCCCAGCCCGTGTCGCTCGTCGGGAGGCGGTCGTGAGCGTGCTCCTGCCGCTCCTCGTCGCGGTGGCGGTCTTTTCGGGCGCGACGGCGTACCAGTCCATGCGCCGCCGCCGGTGGCTCGAGGAGCGCTTCGGCACTCGCCGGGAGCGGCGCTCGGTCAGCGAGAACGCGCGCCTCGTGCGTGCACGCGTGGGCCGCCCGCTCGAGCGGACGGAGGCGCGGCTTGCGGGCACGCGCCTCTGGCAATTGACCGAACGGTTGCTCGAGCAAGCCGGCCTGCGGTTGCGTACGGCGGAGCTCTTCTACATCGTCGGCGCAGGCGACGTGTTGCTCTTCCTCTTCGTCCTTGCGGCGGGCGAGTCGTTCTTCGTCGCCTTCCTGCTCGCGGTCGCCGCAGCGGTCGGCGTCCGCGTCTGGCTGTCGTTGAAGGCGGCGCGGCGCGTGCGTGCGTTCGAGGACCAGCTGCCCGAGCTCCTCGGCTCGATCGCCGGAGCGCTGCGGGCGGGCCACAGCTTCCAGCAGTCGCTGCAGGCCGTGGTCGAGGACGCGCCGCAGCCGACCGCCGGCGAGTTCGCGCGTGTGCTCGCGGAGGCGCGTCTCGGGCGTTCGTTCGAGGAGGCGCTCGGCGACCTCAGCCGTCGCGTCGGCTCGCGCGAGCTCGAGTTCGCGCTCGACGCCGTCGTCATCCAGCGCCAGGTCGGCGGCAGCCTCTCGGGGATCCTCGACATCGTCGCGGACGCGATCCGCCAGCGGCAGCAGTTCAAGCTGAAGGTGCGCGCGTTGACATCGATGGGACGGACGTCCGCGCGGCTCCTGCTCGGACTGCCGATCGCCGTCGCACTTCTCCTGTCGGTGCTCAACTCGAGCTACATGCATCCGCTGTTCGCCACCTCGGCCGGGCACTCGCTGCTTCTGCTCGCGGCGGTGCTGCTCTGCCTCGGCGCATTCGCCCTCCATCGAACCGTCGACGTGAAGGAGTAGCCATGTTCCTGCTCGTGCTCGCACTCGCTTCCCTGCTCGCCGCCGGATACGTGGTCCTCCTCGCGCCGCGTCGCGCGCTGCGCGCCGCGGTCGGGCGTGCGGCGACCTATGGACGGCCGCGGGTGCAGCAGCAGCGCCGCGTGACGATGCCGGGCGCGGTTGCGACGCTCGCGCGGCTCGGGATGCGTGTGCTGCCCCGTACGACGCGCGAAGGCGTTTCCGCCCAGCTCGCCGAGGCAGGCGTACGCCGCATCGACGCCGATACCTACGTCGCGGGCAAGACGTTCGCCGCCGCGACCGGGACGATCTTCGCGCTGCTGCTCGGAGCCTCGGGCGGCAATGCGGGGGTCGGGCTGCTGCTTGCCCTGCTGGTCGGTTCGCTCGCATTCGTCGGTCCCGACTTCGTCCTGAAGCGCCGCGCACGTGAGCGGCGTGACACGATGCTGCGTGATCTACCGAGCGCACTCGACCTGCTCGCGGTCTCGGTCGAGGCGGGCCTCGGCATCGACGGTGCGGTCGCGCGCTATGCAGAGTCGTCGAAGGGACCGCTCGCCGAGGAGTTCGCGCGCGTGGTTGCCGAGATGCGTGTCGGTGGATCTCGTCGTGAGGTGCTGAGCCGACTCGCCGACCGCCTCGCAGCGCCGGAGGTGATCGCGTTCGTCCGCGCGGTCGCGCATGCCGACCAGCTCGGCGTCGGCCTCACCGGCACGCTGCGCAGCCAGGCGGACGAGGCGCGTCGCCGCCGGCAGGCGCTCGCGGAGGAGCGCGCCGGGAAGATGCCGGTGAAGATGCTGATCCCGACGGTGTTCCTCATCTTCCCCGCGCTGTTCGTCGTGCTCCTCGGTCCCGCTGTCCTCAACATCGTGAGCGCCCTGGGCCACCGATGAGCGACACGGAATCCATCGATCTGCGCAGCCGCATCGCGTGGCAGTCAGAGGCGGCCGCGCGGCTTCGCCGCGGCGAGCCCGTGCTCGCGCCGAAGCCGCAGCCGACGCCCCCGCCCGCGTTCGTGCCCGAGCCGGCAGCGGCTGCGCAGCCCCCCGTCCCCGTCCCGGAGCCGACACCGGATCCGGTGCCGCCGCCCACACCTCCGCCGCCGCCCGCGCCGGCGACGCGTACGCAGCGGTTCGAGCTGAACATCGGCTGGCTCGAGCGTGTCGCCGAAGAGCGCGCGGCCGTCGACCCGAACTGTCGCGACGAGTGGAGGTTCATGTTGCACGAGCTCCGCGCGTACGCCCGCGCGGACGGCTCGTTGCCGCCGCAGTTCGCGCCGCTCGTCGCTGAGATGCTCGCCGCGTAGCGTTTCCATCGCGTTTCCATCCGACGAGGTGGGGGCACAACCCGGGTGCAGGTCCCGGGAGACGATGAAACAGACTTTTCGCGCCGACGATGGGCAGGTCTTCGTGTTCGTCGTCGTCGGTCTGCTCGTATTGCTGCTCGTGATCACCGCGGCGGTCGTCGACTACGGCCACGCGCTGACGGCGCAGCACAAGCTCCAGGCCGCAGCGGAGGCCGCGGCGCTCGCGGGCGCGCAGGCCCTGCCGAGCACCTCCGCCGCGGTGCAGGCGGCGAACGACTACGGCGCGCAGGGACGCAACGCACCGAGCGGCGTCGTCGACGGCAGCGTCCAGCAGAACGCGCTCACGACCTGCTCCAACGGCTCCGGCAACTGCGCGAAGCCGGACACCGTCGTCGTCAAGGACTCCGCCGACGTCGGCACGACGTTCGCGCAGATCGTCGGCATCGACACCCTCCACGTGCATGCACAGGCCGCCGCCTGCCGCGGCTGTGCCGGCGTCGCGCCGGCCGCCGCGAAGTGCACGAACGGCGCGAGCAGCATCTCGTCGAGCTTTTCGTCGACACCGATCCCGACCGGCGACACGATCTGGCTCTCGAGCGTCCTCGACGCGAGCAACGTCCCGAGCGCGGGTGCGACGATCAGGTTCTCCGGCCAGACATTCACGTTCAACGGACAGACCGTGAACGTGCCCGACGGCGTGGTCATCTTCTCGCCGAGTGCGACGTCGCCGTCGACGACGTACAACACCGGTTCGAACACCTGGGAGACGACCGTGCCCGTCGGTACGACCGGCGACGTCTTCCTCTCGGGGACGTTCGTGCCCGTGACGGCGGACATCCCGGGCGGCGCGAGCCCGGTGACCTGGCAAGGAACGTTCGCGACCGACAACTCCAACGCGTCGGTGACGTGGCACTGGGGCGCCGCCGTCTATACGAACTTCGCAAGCGACAACGGCTCGGTGAACGTCAACCCGATCGCGTCGGACTATCCGGCGGGGACGCCGGTCGACTACACCGACGAGATCACCGGCGGCGGGCGCAACAACTAGGAGTTCCGCGCGTTCCAGATGACCTCCCAGAGGTGGCCGTCGGGATCGCGGAAGTATCCGGAGTAGATGCCCCACGGACGGTCGCGGGGAGCCTCCGTCAACGTCGCGCCCGCGGCTTCGGCGCGCGCGAGCAGCGCGTCGACCTCATCCCGACTCGAGACGAAGTACCCCAGGCTGAACGCACCACTCGCCGACGGCGCCGAGATGTTCGCGTCCTTGGCGAGGTCGGGATAGAGCGCGAGCATGAGTCCACCCGCGAGCTCGAAGAAGACGACCGTTCCGGCTGCGTTGTCGTCGTCACC
>JAFAHG010000204.1 GCA_019237315.1 Actinomycetota bacterium | reverse complement strand
CTTGTACGTGTTGGCGGCGAGCTCCCAGCGCTCGCCGATCGCGTCGAGCATCGGCTGCCAATCGGCGCGCGTCGAGAACGCATCCGCGAAGCCGCCCGGCGCTTCGAGCGCGCGAGGCGGCCCATCGAGCTCGCGCGCCGCCAAGCGTGCCGCGTCGATCCCGTTCGCCGGCGCCTTACCGGCATGAAACGCCTTCGTCATCGTCCCGAAGGCTTCGCGCTGACCGAGCGCCATCGAGGCGGATGAACGGATCGCCCGCGCGACGCCGCCCTCGTCGAGCCCGAGCAGCAACGCCGCCGCGACCGCCGCGCCGGCGACGCCGCACGTGCCGGTGATATGCCAGCCGCGATCGTAGTGCTCCGGCGAGATCGCCACGCCCAGCCGCAGTTGCGCCTCGCATCCGATCGCGAAGGCGCGCAGCGCCGTGTCGGCATCGGTGTTGCGCTGCGGCGACAGTGCCACGAGGACGCCGAGCGTGGCGGCGCCCGGATGGATCACCGTGAACAGATGTGTGTCGTCGAAGTCGTCGACGTGCGCGGCAAAACCGGTGACGAGCGCCGCGAAGTGCTCGTCGGTCCGTTCGCTGCGGCCCAAGACCGCGATCTCGCCGTGCGCGCCGAGATCGGCCGCGGCGGCGAGGATCGCATCGCAGCCGGGATCGCCGGCCGCGCCGGCCGCCAGCCCCAGCACGTTGAGCAGCGAGCGCTGCGCTTCGTGCCGCAGCGCGGGCGGGAGCGGACGCCCGAACGCGCGCGTGAGTCCGGCGGCGAAGCGCGCGGCGACGTCAGGTTCCGAAGTATTGCGCATAGCGGGTCTTGATCTCGTCGCTCATCTTGAGAACCGCGTTGGGGTCGTCGTGGAAGAGCCGGATACGCGTGATTGGAACGCGTCCGGCGGGCTCTTTGATTCCGACGCGCACCGAGCGCAGTCCGCCCGCGTCGACGAGCATCTGCTGCGTCTCCGCGCTCATCAGGTACTGGTAGAATAGCCGTGCGGCGTTGGGGTGCGGGGCCTGCGCGAGCACGGCGGCCGGCGACGTCTCGAACGGCGTCCCTTCGGGCGGGTAGACGAGGACGAGCTTCGAGCCCTGCGCCTGCTGCTCGAAGACGACGTACTCGTTCCCGCCGACCATCACGGGCTGCTCGCCGCGCGCGAGCACCTTGGGTGGCTCGGTCGACGACTGCACCTGCATGATGCTCTGGCCAGCCAGCTTTTGCATGTACGGCCAGCCGAAGGCGTGGATCAGCTCGTAGTCCGCCGTCATCTCGCTCCCGCTGTACGCGGGGTGCGCCTTGACGAGCTTCCCCTTCCACTGCGGCGCGAGCAGGTCGTTCCAGTTCTTCGGCGCGTCCGACGCTTTGACGAGCGTCGCGTTGTAGGCGATCGGCGAGAGCGTCGCGCGCCACGTCGCGAAGGTGTGGTCTTTGTCGCGGAACTCGGGCGGCCAGTAGCGCTCGACGTCGGGGAGCGGGACGCTCGCGAGCCAGCCGTTCTTCTTCCACACCAAAAAGTTCGCCGCGTCCGAGGTGTTGACGACGTCGACGACGTGGATGTTGCTCGCGTATTCCTGCGCGAGGCGCTGAAATACGCGCTCGCTGCCGGTCCGCTCGACCTGCACCTTGATCCCATACTTCGATTGAAAGTCGCGTGCCAGCCGCTCGGCGATGCTCACGTCGACCGAGGTGTAAAACACGACGAGTCCCTCGGCTTTCGCTTTCGCGACGTCGGCGACGGCAGAGGGCGCCGGCGCCGCCGCGACGAGCAGCGCAGCCGCGGGGACAGCGAGGAGACGGAACAGACGCAGGAGCGAACGCATTCAGGACTCTCCATCGGAAGCGGTGTCGACGCGGCGGCAACGGTCCGCCGGAAAGGTCAACCAGACGGGCGCTCCGGGTTGGACGTCCACGTGCAGCGGCGTGCGGACGCGAACCTGCCGCCCCGCCGCGTCCACGACGTAGTCCCGGGCGCTCCCCAAGAAGACGCGCCGGCTGACGACGCCCGCCGTCGCGGGCACGCCCGATGGCTGCGCGGCCGCGAGCACCACGTCTTCGAGCCGGATCGCGAACGAGCCGTCCAGGCCCGCCATCGCCCCGGGGAGCACGTTTGTGCCGCCGACGAAGCTCGCGACGAACGCCGAACGCGGGTGCAGGTAGATCTCTTCGGGCGTCCCGATCTGCGCGACGCGGCCTGCCTCGAGGACGACGATCAGGTCGGCGGTCGCCATCGCCTCGCTCTGATCGTGGGTGACGTAGATCGTCGTGTAGCCGAACTCGTCGTGCAGCCGCCGGATCTCGAAGCGCATCTCTTCGCGCAGGTTTGCGTCGAGGTTCGAGAGCGGTTCGTCGAGCAGCATCGTCTGCGGTTCGACGGCGAGCGCGCGCGCGAGGGCGACGCGCTGTTGCTGTCCACCGGAGAGCTCCCCCGGATAGCGCCCTAAGAGCGCGTCGAGCTTGGTCACCGCGGCGATCGCGCCGACCTTGCGCGCGATCTCGGCGCGCGGCAGCCGGCGCAGCCGCAACCCGTAGCCGATGTTCTGCGCGACCGTCATGTGCGGCCAGAGCGCGTAACTCTGGAAGATCATCGACATCCCGCGCTGCTCCGGCGGGACGACCCAGCCCGAACGCGAGATCACGCGCTCGCCGACGCGAATCTCGCCCTCGTCCGGCGCGACGAAGCCCGCGATCAGGCGCAGCAGCGT
>JAFAHG010000137.1 GCA_019237315.1 Actinomycetota bacterium | reverse complement strand
CGCCTCCTTCGCCGCAGACGTACCGGTGTTCATCGCCACACCGACGTCGGACTGCGCGAGCGCCGGCGCGTCGTTCGTGCCGTCGCCGGTCATCGCGACCATGCGCCCGCGCGCCTGTTCCTCCTTGATGAGGGCCATCTTCGCCTCGGGCGTCGCCTCGGCGAGGAAGTCGTCGACGCCTGCCTCCTGCGCGATGACGGCCGCGGTGACACGGTTGTCGCCCGTGATCATCACGGTGCGGATGCCCATGCGCCGCAGCTCGTCGAAGCGCTCGCGCATGCCGCCCTTCACGACGTCCTTCAGGTGGATGACGCCGAGGACGAAGTTGTCCTGCGCCACGACGAGCGGCGTACCGCCGGCGCGCGCGACCTTGTCGACCTCGTCGTCGAGCCGGGGCGGGATGCGGCCGCCCTGCTCCTCGACCCACCGCTTGACCGCGTCGGCGGCGCCCTTGCGGTAGTGCTTGCCGTCCAGGTCGACGCCGCTCATGCGCGTCGACGCCGAGAACGGCACGAACGTCGCCTCGTGCGCAGAGAGCTCCTGCCCGCGCAGTCCGTACTGCTCCTTCGCGAGCACGACGATCGAGCGGCCCTCGGGTGTCTCGTCCGCGAGCGAGGCGAGCTGCGCGACCTCAGCCATCTCGTTCGGAGAGACGCCGTCGACGGGGACGAACTCCGACGCCTGCCGGTTGCCGAGCGTGATCGTTCCGGTCTTGTCGAGCAGCAGCACGTCGACGTCGCCGGCGGCTTCGACCGCGCGTCCGGACATGGCGAGGACGTTGCGCTGGACGAGGCGGTCCATGCCCGCGATGCCGATCGCCGAGAGGAGCGCGCCGATCGTCGTCGGGATCAGCGCGACGAGGAGCGCGATGAGCACCGTCTGCGACAGGCTCGTTCCGGCGTAGAGCGCGTATGGGCGCAGAGTGACGACGGCGGCGAGGAAGGTGATCGTGAGCCCCGCGAGGAGGATGTTCAGTGCGATCTCGTTCGGCGTCTTGCGCCGCTCGGCGCCCTCGACGAGGGCGATCATGCGGTCGAGGAAGGACCGGCCCGGCTCCTGCGTCACCTCGATCACCAGGCGATCCGAGAGAAGCCGCGTCCCGCCGGTGACGGCGGAGCGGTCGCCGCCGGACTCGCGGATGACCGGGGCGGACTCACCGGTGATCGCGGACTCGTCGACGGAGCCGACGCCCTCGATCACCTCGCCGTCCGCGGGGATGACCTCCCCCGCGACGACGACCACGACGTCGCCGCGCTGCAGCTCGGGCGCCGGAACCTTGCGCCCGTCCTTCAGCGTCGCGAGCGTCGTCGTGCGCGTCGAACGCAGCGCGTTGGCCTGGGCCTTGCCGCGTCCCTCGGCGACGGCCTCGGCGAAGTTCGCGAAGAGCACCGTCAACCACAGCCAGATCGCGATCACGCCCGGGAACCACGACGGGTTCTTGAAGAAGATCACGGTCGTGATCACGCTCCCGAGCTCGACGATGAACATCACCGGGTTCTTGAGCTGAAGCCGCGGGTCGAGCTTCGGGAACGAATCCCGGATCGCCGCGAGCACGATCTCGCGCGAGAACACGCTCTTCGACCGCTGCGCCATCAGCGGGTCGCTCCGTCGAGGGCGACGTTGAGCTCGAGGACGTCGACGCCCGCTTCGCCGAAGAAGCCCCAGGCGCGCCCGACCGTGTGCGCGCGGACGAGCCTGTCGACCGTCGCGAGCGAGAGCTTGCGGACCGCCGCGATGCGGCGCTCCTGCAGCCTCGCGTACGCGGGCGAGATGTCGGGGTCGATGCCGGAGCCGGACGGCGTCACCGCGTCCGCAGGGATGTCGTGCGCGGTGAGGCCGGGGTTGTACGGGCCTTCGAGCTTCAGGATCGCGGCCACGGCTGCGCCCACGTCCTTCGCCAGGGTCGTGCTGGTCGGTCCGAGGTTCGAGAAGCTCGTCCCGGCCGCGTTGTACGCCACGGCGGACGGCCGTTCGTGGAAGTACTGCGGACCGGTGAACGCCTGCGCGGCGAGCTTCGACCCGACGACGACACCGCCGCGCCTCACGAGGCTCCCGTCCGCCTGGCTCTTGAAGGCGACCTGGGCGACGCCCGTCATCAGGGCCGGATACGCAAACCCGAAGACGGCCGTGAGGAGGACGACCGCGAGCAGCGAGGCGACGACGTTGCGCATCAGTGCTGCAGCCCCTCGACGATCGGCCCGAGCGTGAGCGCCGGGAAGATCATCAACCCCGCCGTCAGCGCGATGACGCCGACGAGCAGCACGACGAACGTCGGGCCGTCGGTGCGGAACGTCCCGGCGGAGACGGGGACGATCTTCTTCTTCGCGAGCGCTCCGCCGAGCGCCAGCGCGGCGAGCATCGGGACGAAGCGGCCGGTCAGCATTGCCAGCGTCCCGAGGTCGGCGCTGAAGTTCGTCAATCCGAAGCCGGCGAACGCACTGCCGTTGTTGTTCGTCTGCGAGTCGTACGCGTAGAGGGTCTCCGTGAACCCGTGCGCTCCGGAGTTGAAGATCGACGCGAGACCCGCCTTCGTCACGATCGAGAGCGCCGTGAGTGTGAGCACCATCGTCGGCACGTACAGCGCGCCGATCGCCGCGTACTTGATCTCGCGCGCCTCGATCTTCTTGCCGAGCCATTCGGGCGTACGTCCGACCATCAGCCCGGCGACGAAGACCGCGAGCACGATGTAGAAGAACATCCCGTAGAGCCCGGAGCCGACGCCGCCGAAGACGACCTCGCCGAGGAAGATGTTGACGAGCGGGACCGCGCCGCCGACAGGCGTCTCGGCGTCGAATCCGCCGTTCACCGAGCCGTTCGACGCGTCGCTCGTCGCGACGGTCCAGGTCGCCGTCGCGGCCTGGCCGAACCGCACCTCTTTGTCGGTCATGTTCCCCTGCGCGAGCGAGACGCCCGAGTGGCGCAGGACGGACGAGCCGTGCGTCTCGGCCGCGTAGTTCACGCCGACGCCGACGGCGAAGATGACGAACATCGCGGCGAAGACAGCCCACGCGTGCTTCCGCGCGAGAACCATCTTCCCGAACATGAAGACCTCCGCCGCCGGGATGAGGAGGATCGCGAGGAGCTCGACGAAGTTCGTGAGGCCGGTCGGGTTCTCGAACGGCACGGCGGAGTTCGAGTTGTAGAACCCGCCGCCGTTCGTCCCGAGCTGCTTGATCGCGATCTGCGATCCCACCGGGCCGCGCGCGATCGCCTGGTGCGCACCCTGCAGCGTCGTCGCCGTGGCGTGGCCGGAGAATGTCTGCGGCACGCCCTGCCAGATCAGGATCACCGCGACCACGACCGAGAGCGGAAGCAGGATGTACGTCAGCGTGCGGTAGAGATCGACCCAGAAGTTGCCGATCGTGTCGGCCGACCGCCGCGCGAGGCCGCGGATGATCGCGGCGAGGACGGCGATCCCGACCGCCGCCGAGACGAAGTTCTGCACGGCGAGGCCCGCCATCTGCGTCAGGTACGACATCGTCGACTCGCCGGCGTAGAACTGCCAGTTCGTGTTCGTGATGAAGCTCGCAGCCGTGTTCAGCGACAGGTGCGCCGGCACCGCCTTCATGTGGTCCGGATTCAGGAAGAGATGCGCCTGCAGGCGCTGCATCGCGTACACGAGCAGGAAGAAGAGGAC
>JAFAHG010000136.1 GCA_019237315.1 Actinomycetota bacterium | reverse complement strand
CGACCCGTTCACGTACCGCTGTCCGGCGGGTCATCCGGATCCGTGCCCTGTGTGCACGGGTGGACCGCATCTCGAGGAGATCCTCCAGTACGAGGGCGCGCATACGGTCGCCGCCGTCATCCTCGAGACCGTCACCGGGACGAACGGGATCATCCCGCCGCCGGACGGCTACCTGCAGTCGATCCGCGAGGTGTGCGACCGCCACGGCATCCTCCTCATCTGCGACGAGGTCATGGCCGGGTTCGGGCGCACCGGCAAGTGGTTCGCCGTCGACAACTGGAACGTCGTCCCGGACATCCTCACGGTCGCCAAGGGGATCAACTCCGGTTACGTCCCGCTCGGCGCGATGATCGTGCGCGAACCGATCGCGGAATGGGCGCGCTCGCGCTACTTCGCCGGCGGGCTGACGTACTCGGGCCATCCGCTCGCATGCGCATCCGCGGTCGCGTCGATCGAGGCGTTCCAGGAAGAGGGAATCGTCGAGAACGCCGCCGCGATGGGCGAGATCATCCGTGGCGAGCTCTCACGCCTCGCCGAGAAGCATCCGTCGATCGGCGAGGTGCGCGGCCTCGGCTGTTTCTGGGGGCTCGAGCTCGTGAAGAACCGCGAGACGCGCGAGCCGCTCGTGCCGTTCAACGGCGCGGGCGAGGACGCGAAGCCGGTGGCGTCGATGGCGAGGCATGCGCTCGACCGCGGTCTCTACCTCATGACCCACTGGAACGTCGCGATGGTCTGCCCGCCGCTGACGATCACGCGCGACGAGCTCGAAGAAGGCCTCGCGGTGCTCGACGACGCGCTCAGCGTGGCCGACGAGTTCTGCGACTGATGCTCGGGTAAACGCGACTCAGCGAAAGAGGTCTCGGTCTGGCGGCATGACGAGGTCCGCGGCGGTGCCGTCGCCCGTCGGCTCAAGACCCCGGACGACAACGACGGGCCGCCCGTCGTCCTTCCCCGCGCGGACGAGATCGGCGGCCGCTGCGATCTCGTCGGCGAGTGCGACCTGCGTCGAGCGAAGCAACGTTCCGGCGCGGTCGGGCGTCCCGCGCAGGTCGCGCAAGGGGGCGAGGCCGGCGACGCCGATCGCGACGTCCGTCGTCCCCTTCCGGAACGGGCGGCCAAAGGAGTCGGTCACGACGACGGCGACGTCGCGTCCCGAATGGATCCGGATCGAATCCCGAATCGCGCGTGCGCTCGCGTCGGGATCGACGGGCAGCAAGACGAGCGTGTGCGGACTCGGTGCGTTCGAGTGGTCGACACCCGCCGACGCGCAGACGAACCCGTGCGAGGTCTCCGCGATGACGAGTGCGTTACGCGAGCGAACGACGCGCGCGCTCTCGCGCAAAATCACCTCGAGCTCGCGGGCATCCGTCCACTCGCCTGCAAGCTCGCGCGCGCGTTCGGATGCCTCGACGTCGTCGAGGTGGACGACCCGTCCTTCCGCCTTCGACACGATCTTCTGTGCGACGACGACGACGTCGCCGTCGTCGAGCTCGACGGCCGCGGCGACGAGCGCGCCGATGTCGGCGCCCGGCTCGATCTCCGGCAGGCCGTCGACCGGGACGATCGCGATCACGGAAGCCCGGTGATGCGAATCCCCGCGTGCCCCCGGTACCGTCGGTTCAGGTTCACGATGACGGCGGTCATCCCCTCGAGCGTTCGCGCGCTCGCGAGCGGCCCTGCGTCGAGGGCACGGCCGGCGACGAGCTTCGCGGCGAGCTCGAGCGCGAGCTCCTTGGCGCGCGCGTCGTCACCGCAGACGAACGCGTCCTCGTCCGGCGCATCCACACCGAGATTCGAGGCGGCGATGGAGTGAAGGCCGGCGGCGACCGGAGCGGCGACGAGATCCTGCACGCGCTCCGCAAGCGATCGGCCTTCAGGGTCGGGGCGGACGCCGTCCTTCGCAAATGAGAGCGCGCTTGCGACGCAGAGCAGGGGCGTCTCGCCGAGCGCAGCCCCGGTCGCGCGCGCGGTCTCGAGCGCCCCCTCGGCCTTCACGGCGAGAACGGCGAGGTCGGCGCCACGCACCGCCTCGTCGTTCGCCGCGCCGGCGGCGGCGCCGAGCTCCGTCGCCGCCTGCTGCGCACGTGCGGCATCGCGCGATCCGATGACGACCTCGTCCTCACGGAGTGAGACGAGTCGCACCGCGAGGCCGCGGCCGAAGTCGCCGGTGCCGCCGAGGATCGCGATCCTCATGCAGGCGCGCCGGCGGCGTCGACGACGGCATGCGCGAGGCGGCGGCGCGCATCGTCGTCGTGCATCAGCGTTCGCGTGACGACGGGCCGGACGCTACGTGGCAGCTCCGCGGGCGCATCGGCTTCGTCGAAGACGAGCGCGTCGACGAGACCCTCGTAGCAGGACGCGACGTGCGCAGGCGTCGTGCCGCCGGCGAGACGCGCGAGCATCCGGTCCGCCGGCCCTTTCACCGCGCGGCCCCCTACGAGCGGGCT
>JAFAHG010000126.1 GCA_019237315.1 Actinomycetota bacterium | reverse complement strand
ATCATCGGAAACCGGGTCGACCTCTGGTTCCCGAGCGTCTCCCAGGCCGACGACTGGGGCCTGCGGACGCTCACCATCGCACTTCATTAGATTTCGTCGCCTGGCCAGCGCGTCCGACACAGTCGACGAGAACACCTCTCCGCGCGTCCTGCTCGTCGACGACCATGCCCTGTTCCGGACGGGGCTCCGCAACCTGCTCGAGGAGCAGGGCGTACACATCGTCGGCGAAGCTGACACCGGCACCGAGGCGCTGAAGAAGATCCGCGAGGTCGCGCCCGAGGTCGTCGTCATGGACCTGAACATGCCGGGCATCAGCGGCGTCGAGGCGACCCGGCAGATCGCGATGATCGCACCGCTGACCCGCGTCCTCGTGCTGACGATCTCCGACCAGGACGCGGACGTGATGGACGCGATCCTCGCCGGAGCGTGCGGCTACCTCCTGAAGGACTCGTCGATCCAGGAGCTGATCAACGGGATCCGGGCGGCCTCGGCCGGCGAATCGCTCGTCTCCCCGGCGATCGCGTCGAAGATGCTCCAGCGTCTGCGCGCGACGGGCGCGTCGCAGCACGAGGCGGAGACGATCCGGTCGGAGCTCTCGGACCGCGAGCTTCAGGTTCTGAAGCTGATCGCGAACGGCAAGGACAACGCGCAGATCGCGGCCGACCTGCACATCAGTCCGAAGACGGTCAAGAACCACATCTCGAACATCCTCATGAAGCTGCAGATCGAGAACCGGATCCAGGCCGCGGTGTACGCGGTCAGGTCGGGAATCGTCTAGCGGGACTTCGCGAGCGTTTCCGAGTACTCGTTCCGCAGCCGCGTGAGGAGCTCGCGCAGGCCGGTGAGCTCGCCGTCCTTCTGCTCGATCCGGTGGGCGAGCTCGGCCATCTCCTTGCTCTTCCGCGCGAGGTCGCCCCGCTCGATCGTGGCGGCGAGGGCGCGCAGTTTCTTCTGGACGCGCCAGCGCTCGGCTTCGAGCGAGAGCGCGTGCGCGTAGCCGTCGGTCAGCGTCCGCTCCATCTGGTCGCGGTCGCGCTCCGAGCTGTCGAGGAGCTCGTTGATGTCGTCGATGACCTTGGCGTGATCGATCACGGTGCGATCGAGTATGCGACGAAGGCAACGACCGCGGATGGGCCGAGCGGCCCATCTTCCTGGGCGGGGCGGCCCATTGCCGTGAACGGTGTCCGAGGGCACACTTCTTCCCGTGGGTCTGAGAGGGAGCTTCGCCGCGCTGGCGGCGTGCGTGACGCTGCTCGCACCCGCGGCGGCGGCCGCGTCGGCGCCGACGTTGGACGTCCAGCTCGAGCGGGCGCTCGCGACGCGCCCTGCCTCGCCGTGGACGTCGGCCGGCCTCGTCGTCGACCTGGCGACGGGCCAGACGCTCTTCTCCCGCGCCGCGGACGCCTCGCTCGAGCCGGCGTCGAACGAGAAGCTGCCGGTGACCTTCGCGGCGCTCACCGAGCTCGGGCCGGCGTACCGATTCCGGACGGAGGTGCTCGGCGAGGGCCACCGTGCCGGCGACACGTGGGTCGGCAACCTCGTCCTGAAGGGCTTCGGCGACCCGTCCCTCACCTCGCATCGGCTCGCGCTCGTCGCCGACGAGCTCTGGCAGGACGGGATCCGTCGCGTGACCGGTCACGTCGTCGGCGACGACTCCTGGTTCGACGCCGACCGCGGAGTCGCCGGGTGGCGGCCCGAGTTCTACGGGATCGAGTCGCCGCCGCTCTCGGCGCTCGTCGTCGACCGCGCCCAGCGGAACGACAAGCTCGTGCGCGACGCGCCGCTCGCCGCCGCAGCGGCGTTCGACCGCGCGCTGTGGGCGCGGGGCATCGCAGCACGCGGCGCCGTCGCGCGAGCCGCACGCGGAAGGACGACGCTGCTCGCGACGACGAAGTCGCCCCAGCTGTGGCGCCTGCTCCAGGTGATGGACCGCGACAGCGACAACTTCACGGCGGAGCTCGTCCTGAAGGAGCTGGGGGCGGAGAAGCTCGGCGAAGGCTCCTCCGCGGCCGGTGCGCAGGTCGTCGTGCGCGCGTTGCAGGCGGCCGGGATCCCGCTCACGGGCGTTCGCATCGTCGACGGCTCCGGCCTGTCGCGCGACGACCGCGCGACGCCGCGCGAGCTCGGAGCGTTGCTCGCTGCGATGTGGGCGAAGCCGTCTGTGCGCGACGTCGTCTGGCGCTCGCTCGCGACTCCCGGTACGCCGGGAACGCTCGAGCATCGTCTCCTGAAGCAGCCGGCACGCGCCCTCGTCCGCGCGAAGACCGGCACGACCGACATCGCCTCGGCGCTGTCGGGCTACGTCGGGACGCAGTTCGCGTTCGTCGTCCTCCAGAACGGCGATCCGGTCGACTGGCAGGCCGCGCACGCAGCCCAGGACCGCTTCGTGACGGCACTCGCTCGTCGAGTCACGACGTAGGGTTTAATCGTGAGCGGGATGAAAGCGCACCTCGGGATCGCCGCCGCAGCCGTTGCGGCCCTCGCGCTCGCGACGTCCGCCAGCCCGTCGGCGTCGTTCACCGTCGGCTTCGTCCCGATGCTGCCGCCGGCGATCGCGGGAACGCTCTACCCGCCGAAGCCGTACGCCACGGTCGGGTTCTGCCGGCCCGTCCTCAAGTTCGGCAAGACCTGCACGGGCTACACCTTCAGGGTGAGCGCCAAGGGCGGCGTCCTGCCGGCCGGCATGTCGGTCGACGCGGCGAGCGGCGCCCTCGTCGGCCTCCCCGGCAGCCACGACGACACCTATCAGCCTGCGCGCGCCAAGAGCCCGGGGCAGTACACGTTCGACGTGTGCGCGAAATCCGCGAGCGGGACCGTCTGCAAGCCGAGCCAGCTCACAGTGTTCACGCCGATCGGTGGAACCTGGACGGGCACGTTCTCCGGCGACTCCGGCGCGTTCACCTGCAACACGCCGCTCGGCGGCAAGATCACGCTCGTCCTGACGCAGAAGGTGACCCTTGCGAAGGGCGTGCCGGTCTCGACGGTCGGCGGGACGGCGACGTTCGACTCGCTGCCGCCGCTCTCGAACGTTCCCAACTGGGACGGGACGCAGAACGGGCCGTGCGACCCGTCGGTGCAGACATTCGGCTTCGGGCACGGCAACGTCGCGAACCCGAACGCGAACGGCGAGGACTCGGCGAACGGCGTCTGGAACGTGACGCTCGGCAAGGACGGAAGCCTGAGCGGCAGCGTGACGCTTCAGGACGGCGGCAAGAACGGGTTCTTCAGCGAGCTCTCGTTCACCGCGACGCGCGCTGCAGCAAAGACTGCAACTCCGTCTCACTGAGCAGCGGCACGCCGGCCGACTGCGCCTTCTTCAGCTTCGAAGCTCCCGGCTCCTCGCCGACGACGAGGCCCGTCGTCTTCTTCGAGACGCCGTCGCTCACCTTCGCGCCGAGCGCTTCGAGCGCGTCCTTCGCCTGCTCGCGCGTGAAGCCCTCGAGCGTGCCCGTGATCACGTACTGCTGACCCTCCAGCGGCCCGCCCTGCCTCCCTTCCCCCTCGCGCAGCGCGAACTGCAGGCCGAGCGCGCGCAACTCGGCGACGAGGGCGCGGTTCTGCTCGTCGGCGAACCATTCGGCGATCCCCTCCGCACGGTCGGGGCCGATCCCCTCGACCTCCTGGATCTCCTCCTGGGTCGCCTCCTGCACCCGGTCGACGTCGCCGAAGTGCTGCGCGACGTTGCGTGCGAGCACCCAGCCGATCCGCGGGATGTTGAGGCCGAAGAGGACGCGCGCGAACGGCTGTTCCTTCGAGCGCGCGATCGCGTCGACTGCGTTGCGCGCCGAGATCTCGCCGTAGCCGTCGAGCTCCTGTAGCTGCTCCTCGGTCAGGCGGTAGAGGTCCGGCATCGAGCGGAGCAGGCCCTCGTCCCAGAGCCGGCGCACGAACTGCTCGCCGACCCCCTCGATGTCCATCGCGGCCTGCACCCAGTGGATGAGCGTCTCGAGCCCGCGCGACGGACACGCCCGGTTCGGACAACGGTGCATCGCCTCGCCCTCCGGCTTCACGACCTCGACGCCGCAGAGCGGGCAGTGGGTCGGCATGCGGAAGACCTTCGTGCCCTTCGCGTGCGGCAGCACCGGCCCGACGACCTGCGGGATCACGTCGCCGGCGCGCTGCACGATCACCGTGTCGCCCTCGCGGATGTCCTTGCGGTTGATGTCCTCCTCGTTGTGCAGCGTCGCGGTCGAGACCGTGACGCCCCCGACCTCGACCGGCTCGAGCTGCGCCCAGGGATTGAGCGCGCCCGTGCGGCCGACGCGGATGTGGATCCTGACGAGCTTCGTCTGCGCGGTCATCGGCGCCCACTTGTAGGCGCGGGCCCAGCGCGGGCGCTCGTGGAGCGCACCGAGGCGCCGCTGCTGGTCGAGCGAGTCGACCTTGATCACGATGCCGTCGATCTCGTAGTCGAGCTCGATCCGCTTCGTCTCCCACTCCGCGGCGCGGCGCGCGACGTCGTCGACCGAGTCGAGGCGCTCGACGTACGGGTTCGTGCGGAA
>JAFAHG010000116.1 GCA_019237315.1 Actinomycetota bacterium | reverse complement strand
AGCGTCGGCTGGTAGCCGACGGCGCTCGGCATGCGGCCGAGGAGCGCCGACACCTCCGAGCCCGCCTGGACGAAGCGGAAGATGTTGTCGATGAAGAGCAGCACGTCCTGGCCCTGGTCGCGGAAGTACTCCGCCATCGTCAGGCCGGAGAGGCCGACCCGCAGGCGCGCGCCCGGCGGCTCGTTCATCTGGCCGTAACAAAGGGCGACCTTGTCGATGACGCCGGACTCCTCCATCTCGATCCAGAGGTCGTTGCCCTCGCGGGTGCGCTCACCCACACCGGAGAAGACGGACACACCGCCGTGCTCGCGGGCGAGGTTCGCGATCAGCTCCTGGATGAGCACCGTCTTGCCGACGCCGGCGCCGCCGAAGAGGCCGATCTTGCCGCCGCGCACGTACGGGGCGATCAGGTCGACGACCTTGATGCCCGTCTCGAAGATCTCGACCTTCGGGGAGAGCTCGTCGAACGCAGGCGGGTCGCGATGGATCGGCCAGCGCTCGCCGCCGGTGGGAGCCGGCTTCTCGTCGATCGCCTCGCCGAGGACGTTCCAGAGCCGCCCGAGCGTCTCCTGCCCGACGGGGACCGAGATCGGCGCGCCGGTGTCGACGACGTCGACGCCGCGCGCGATGCCGTCAGTCGAATCCATCGCGACGGCGCGGACGCGGTCGTCGCCGAGGTGCTGCTGCACCTCCGCCACGAGGTCGCCACCGTCCGGGCGCGGGATGCGCAGCGCCGAGTAGATCGCGGGCAGCCGTGACGTGAAGACGGCGTCGATCACGACGCCCTTGATCTCGATCAGCTTGCCGACGTTCGCGTTGCTGCCGTTGCTGGCCATGTTCCTCCTGGAAAGGTGCGCGCCGGAGAAAAGGTGGCGCTCGGGCGGAGAGTCTAGCGGAGGGCTCGTTGCGAGTTCGCCCAAGCGTTCGCGGCGAGCTCCTGCCGGAGCGCGACCCGACGCAACGGCTCCATTTGCAGGTATTTGTTGTGCGCGAAGGTCGCTTGCTCACGCTGGCTCTCGAACTGGAGGGCGCGCGGCGACGAACCGAGCAGGCTGGCCGGACTCGACGTGTTCACGAGTGCGACGACCGCGGCCGCGATCGCGACGAACGAGCCGACGAACGCCACGCGGCTCGCGATCCGCTGTGGACGCCGGCGCGGTGCCGGCAACCGGAAGTCGAGCAGCGGCTCTTCCTGCGGCGCCGTCCGCAGGAGCGCGGTCAGCCCGGCGAGCTCGCGGCTCAGCGCGAGGCAGTGCTCGCAGCGCTCGAGGTGACGGTCGAGACCCGCCTGCTCGAGCTCGGTGAGCTCGCCGTCGAGCCGCAGCGAGATCCACTGCGACGCGCGTTCGCACGGTGTCGTCCTGCGCCAGCCTTTCATCACTGCATCCGACGCGCCTGCCTGTCGTTTGTTAGTCGACTCCCGTTTCGACGCCGGGCCTGCGCCGAAGCTCGTCTTCGCTGATGGGCCACTTCTCCACGGGGTAGTGACACGCCGCGACGTGGTCGCCGTCGAACTTGCGCAGCTGCGGCGCGTCGACGTCGCAATGCCCCGGCTTCATCCGCGGGCACCGGGTGTGGAAGATGCAGGCCTGCGGCGGGTCGACCGGCGAGGGCAGGTCGCCGCCGAGGATGATCCGGCGCCGCCCGTAGCCGCCGCCGTTCGTCTCCGGCTTCGGCACGGCCGACAGCAGTGCCGCCGTGTACGGGTGGCGCGGGTGCTCGTACAGGAGCTCCGAGTCGGCGAGCTCGACGACACGGCCGAGGTACATGACCGCGATCCGGTCCGACACCTGGCGGATGACCGACAGGTCGTGCGAGATGAAGACGAACGTGAGGTGGAACTCGCGCTGGAGTCCCTTCAGGAGGTTCAGGATCTGCGCCTGCACCGACACGTCGAGCGCCGAGACGGGCTCGTCGCAGACGATCAGCTTCGGCTGCAGCGCGAGCGCACGCGCGACGCCGATGCGCTGCCGCTGGCCGCCGGAGAACTCGTGCGGGTAGCGGTTGTAGTGCTCGGGGCTGAGGCCGACGCGCTCGAGGAGCTCGCGCACGCGCGTGCGGGCGTCCTTCTCCGTGTGGTGGATCTTGAACGGCTCGGCGATGATCTGGCCGATGCTCTTGCGTGGGTTCAGCGACGAGTAGGGATCCTGGAAGATCATCTGCATCTCCTGCCTGACCGGCCGGAGCGCGCGCTGCGAGGTGTGCGTGATGTCGCGGCCGTCGAACACGACCTTGCCGCCGGTCGGCTCGAGCAGGCGCACGATGAGGCGAGCGGTCGTCGACTTGCCGCAGCCGGACTCGCCGACGATGCCGAGGGTCTCGCCGCGCCGCACCGTGAGCGAGACGTCCTCGACCGCGTGCACGACCTGCTTGCCGCGCGCGAAGACGCCCTGCTTGACCGGGAAGTGCTTCGTGAGTCCCTGGACCTCGACGAGCGTCTCGCCGTTCACGTCACACCCAGCTCGGCGCCGATCCGCTTCGTCCAGAGCTCGCGCTTCCGCTCAGGCGGCAGGTAGCACGCGTCGAGGTGGCCGTCGGGGAGCCGGAAGAGCGGCGGCCGCTCACCGTCGCACGGCTCGAAGCGGTACTTGCACCGCGGGTGGAACGGGCAGCCCGACGGCGGATGCAGCAGCGA
This sequence comes from Actinomycetota bacterium, assembly GCA_019237315.1. Lineage (GTDB taxonomy): Bacteria > Actinomycetota > Thermoleophilia > Gaiellales > Gaiellaceae > PALSA-600. The sequence continues at coordinate 2,301 of JAFAHG010000116.1, read as the reverse complement.
CGGCGGCGAGCCTTCGATCGGGACGAGGATCTCGAGCCGCTTCTCGACGGTCGGCATCGACTCGAGCAGGCCCCACGTGTACGGATGCTGGGCGCCGGTGAAGATCTCCTGCGCCGGGCCGTACTCCATCGGCCGTCCCGCGTACATCACGAGCACGTGCGACGCGGTCTCCGCGACGACGCCGAGGTCATGCGTGATCAGGATCACGCCGCAGTCGAACTCGCGCTTGACGCGGTCGATCAGCTCGAGGATCTGAGCCTGGACGGTGACGTCGAGCGCGGTCGTCGGCTCGTCCGCGATCAGCACGTCGGGGTTGTGCACGAGCGCCATCGCGATCATCACGCGCTGCCGCATGCCGCCCGAGAACTGGTGCGGGTAGTCGCGCGCGCGGGCGCGTGCGTTCGGGATTCCGACCGCCTCGAGCAGCTCGACGGCACGGTTCCACGCGGCGTCGCGGGAGACGTCCTCGTGCGCCAGCACGGCCTCCGCGAGCTGCTTCCCGACGCGGTACATCGGGTGCAGGCTCGCGAACGGGTCCTGGAAGATCATCGCAATGTCCTTGCCACGGATGCGACGCATCTGCTCCTGGCGAAGCTTCAGGACGTCCGTCCCCTCGAAGAGGATCTCGCCCGTGATGTCGGTGTAGCTCCGGTTGAGAAGGCCCATCGTCGCGAGGTTCGAAACGCTCTTCCCGGAGCCCGACTCGCCGACGATGCCGAGGGTTTCGCCGCGCCGGAGCGTGTAGGAGAGGTTCGAGACCGCCTGGACGACGCCGTCGCGGGTGCGGAACCTGACCGACAGGTCGCGTACCTCGAGCAGCGTCGCGCCGCTTCCCGCCTCGCTCATGCGTACCTCACGCGAGGGTCGAGGAACGCGTACAGGATGTCGGCGACGAGATTCGCGAGCGCGACGCACACGGCGCCGAGCAGGACCACGCCGAGCACGGTCGGGAGATCCTGCGTGAAGACGCTGTTGACCGCGAGCCAGCCGAGGCCCTGGAGGTTGAAGACCGTCTCGGTGATCACCGCGCCCCCGACGAGCTGTGCGAGGTCGAGCGGGAAGATCGTGGCGATCGGCGTCAGGCTTGCGCGCAGCCCGTGGCGGAAGATCACGGCCCGCTCCGAGAGCCCCTTGGCGCGCGCCGTCCGGATGTAGTCCTCGCCCAGCGTCTCGAGCAGGTTCCCGCGCGTCAGCCGTGCGTAAACGGCCATGAAGAGCAGCGCGAGGACGATCCACGGCAGGATCAGATGCGAGAAGAACGCCGCCGGATTCTGGGTTAACGGCACGTACCCGGAGCCGCCGGTCCAGTGGAGTTCCTTCCAGAAGATGAAGAGGCTCATCAGTCCGAGCCAGAAGACGGGCGCGGAGATGCCGAAGAGGGCGAAGCCCATCGCGACCCGGTCGACGATCGACCGCCGCTTCACCGCGGACGTGACGCCGATCGCGACGCCGAAGATGAGCCAGATGATCCCGGCGCCGGCGATCAGGAAGAGCGTGCGCGGCGCACGCTGCTCGATCTCCTGCAGCACGGGGATGTCGCCTTCGTACGAGTAGCCGAGGCCGGGCCAGCCGTTCGAGTCACCGGTGAAGAAGTTCTTCACGAAATAGCCGAACTCGGTGTAGAAGGGCTTGTCGAGATGGAGCCGGTGACGGATGAGCGCAAGCTCGGCCGTCGTCGGCGAGCGGCCCGCGAACCGGAGTGCCGGATCGCCGGCCGGAAGCTTGAAGAACACCACGAACGTGATCAGCACCACCACGAAGATGACGACGAGCGTCCAGACGAGGCGGCGGGCGATGTAGATCAGCATGTGTCGTTCGGAAAAGCGCTCCGGGGCGCCCTGGGGCGCCCCGGAGTCGCGACTTTCGACGTCGTTACTTGACCGAGATCATCGAGTACGCGGGCGTCGTCGAGAACTGGTCGAACTGATAGTGCGTGACGTTGCTGCTGGTGATGCGCGTCACGTACGACGAGAGGTACGGAACCCACGGAACGACCTTCGTCATCAGATACTTGTCCAGGTTCTCGTAGCAGCTGAGACGAGGCTGCTGCGCCGAGAGGGCGGAGCACTTGTCGAGCTGCGCGTTGACGCTCGGCACGCCGGTGCAGTTGCCCGTCACGCCCAGCGTCTTGCACTGCGCGGGCGTGATCCCGACGAGCGAGTAGTTCGTGTTGCCCTTCGGGATGATCGTGCGGCCGTCGAACAGCGGCGTGAAGAACGTCAGGGCATCGGCATAGTCCTTGCCCCAACCCGGCCGCTCCGCGATCGGGATGTTCTTCGACGGCGTCTGAATCGTCGGATA
>JAFAHG010000267.1 GCA_019237315.1 Actinomycetota bacterium | reverse complement strand
GCAACCGCCGGCGCGTTCTCCGACACACCCGGCGCGGCGACCCACCCGACGGACGGGAACGCGTTCGCCGTCCTCGCCGGTCTCGCGACGCCTGCGCAGACGACCTCGGCGCTCGCGCGTCTCGCCGCGACGACACGCCTGCCGTGGGGGAACGGCGTCGCGGACTCGGACGCGTGGAGCACCGCTGCGTGGGGATCGGACCCGTCGCAGCGCGTCTATCCGTTCATCTCGTACTTCGACGTCCTTGCGCGCTTCGAGGCCGGTGACGCCGCGGGCGCGCTCGACGAGCTGCGGCGCACGTGGGGCTGGATGCTCACCCACACGCCGACCGGCACCGACTGGGAGGCGATCGGCGCAGGCGGAACCGTCGACGGCTACGAGCGTGCGGCGTCGAGCCTCGCCGCAGGGTGGTCGACCGGCGCCGTCCCGGCACTCACGAACGAGGTGCTCGGCGTCGTGCCCACCGGCCCCGGCTTCTCCACCTTCGACGCGATGCCCCACCCCGCGGGTCTCGCGTGGGCGGAGGGCGGCGTGCCGACGCCGTCCGGGACGATCGTCTTCGCGTGGAAGCGGACGAACGGCGGCTTCGTCCTGCAGCTGCGCGCCCCGAAGGGTCTCGTCGCACGCGTGGGCGCACCGGTCGCGCAGCCGCGGGTCGTCGTCGACGGAAAAGCGGTCAACCCGGCGGCCGACGGCACGGTCACGGTCAGCGGCTCGCACACGATCGAGGTCCTAGGCGGCTAGCGCGCGCACGTCGTCGAGCACGCGGCCGAGCAGGTTCTCGCGCAGGTCGAAGAGCCCCGCCCACAGCGAGCCGCGGTCGAGGATCGACTCGAAGCGCACCGCCGACGCGAGACCTTCGAGCGCACGCACGAGCACCGCGAGCTCGAGGTAGACGGCCGCGACGCGATGTGGCGCTGCATGGACGCCCGCGCGCGTGAGCACGGGTTCCCAGTCGACGAGCTCCGCAGAACCTGGCTCGCCGAACCACGAGCGTCCCTCCGCGATGTCGGCCTCGAGCTCGACGAGGTAGCGGCCGAGCGGCCGTTCGAGACCGGCGAGGGCCGTCTCGACGCGGTCGGCCGCACGTCGGAGCGCGGCCTCGCGCCTGCCCGGAGTCGACGGCTCGGCGTCGCCGCGCCCCCACCGCTCGAGAAGGCGGCAGAAGGCGAGCGACGCGACCTCGACCGCGACGAGCTGCGCGATCAACCGCTGCGCGGTCGCGTCCTCGGCGGCGTGCGCGGTGATCGCATCCGCCCAGTCCGGGGTCGTCTCGGTCGAGCTCACCCGGCCACGGTAGCGGTCGGACTAGACCTCGACGACGACCGGCAGGATCATCGGCCGCCGCCGGGTCCGGTCGTAGACGAGCTGTCCGACACCGTCGTGGATGTGCTCCTGCAGGAGCTTGATCTCGCGGATGTCGTCGGCGAGCAGGTCGCGGACGATGTCGTAGGCCTCGTCGCGCATCGCGGTCAGGAGCTCCTCCGTCTCGGCGAACCCCCGCGCGATGACCTCCGGCGGGGTCACCGTGCCGTTCGACAGCGTCGTCACGACGATCAGCACGCCGTCCTCGGAGAGATGCCTCCGGTCACGCAGCGCGACGTCGGAGATGTCGCCGACACCGAGCCCGTCGACGAACGTGAGACCCGCCTCCACACGGTCCGCGATCCGCACGCCGTCGCGCGACAGCTCGACGACGTCGCCGTTCTCCGCGATCACGATCGACGACGCGGGGACGCCGGCGTCCTGCGCGAGCCGTGCGTGCGCCGCGAGCATGCGGAACTCGCCGTGGATCGGCATCACCGCCTTCGGGCGCACGAGACCGAGGAGCGTGCGCAGCTCCTCGGAGCGCGCGTGCCCCGACACGTGCACGGGCGCGTTCTCCTCGTGCAGCACCTCCGCACCGGCGCGCGTGAGCCGGTTGATTGCGTCGTGCACGCGCAGCTCGTTCCCGGGCACCGGCCGCGCCGAGATGATGACCGTGTCGCCGCGCTCGACGCGGACGGCCGGGTGGTCGTTGTAGGCGATGCGGGTCAGGGCCGACATCGGCTCGCCCTGCGACCCCGTGCAGAGAATCAGCTGCTCGTGCGGCGGGATCTCCTCGAGAGCGGCCGGACGCGCGAGCAGATGGTCCGGCGCCTGCACGTAGCCGAGGTTGCGCGCGATGTTCAGGTTCTTGCGCATCGAGCGCCCGACGACAGTGACGGTCCGCCCCACCTCGCCGGCGATGTCGATCGCCTGCTGCATCCGGTGGATGTTCGAGGCAAAGGACGAGATGAGGACGCGGCCGGGCTTGCCGGGAATGATCTGCCGAAAGGCTTCCCCGACCAGCCGCTCCGACTGCGTGAAGCCCGGCCGCTCGGCGTTCGTCGAGTCGCCGAGGAAGAGGTCGACGCCGCGGTTGCCGAGGTCTGCGAGCTTGCCGACGTCGGTGCGGAGGCCGTCGATCGGGGTGTGGTCGAGCTTCCAGTCGCCGGTGTGGAAGACGCGGCCTGCGGCCGTCTCGATGCAGATGCCGATCGCGTCCGGCACCGAGTGCGCCATGCGCACGAACTCGAGGCGGAACGGGCCGACCTGGACGGGCGGCGCTTCGGGGTCGGCCTCCCGCTGCTCCGCCGCGCGCAGGAGGCCGTGCTCGTCGAGCTTCGAGCTCACGAGGCCGAGGGTCAGCTTCGTCCCCCAGATCTCCGTGACGCGCGCCTCGCGCATCAGGTACGGAAGGCCGCCGACGTGGTCCTCGTGCGCGTGCGTCAGGACGACGGCGCGGATCGTCCGGTCGCGGAGGTAGCCGAAGTCGGGCAGGACGAGGTCGACGCCGAGGTGCTCGTCGCGCGGAAACGCGAGTCCCGCGTCGACGACGATCGTCTCGCCGGCGATCTCGAAGACGGTCATGTTCTTGCCGACCTCGCCGAGTCCCCCGAGCGGGATCACGCGCAAGACGTCATCCATCGCGCGCAAGCATACGGCCGCGGCCCTTCTCAAGGATTGCGCAGGGTCGCGCAGCTTCCATCCCCCGACCGAGGATTCGGGTCCGATCGAAATCACTCCGAAGGGGGGCGCGATGTAAAGGAATCTGGGTGACAACACCGTCCATGCGGCGCCGCAGGCCGTACCTGTTTGTCATCCCCGTGGTTCTCGCGGCCACCCTGGTGGGGGGTTCGGTGCGGGCGCACGCGGGAGCGCCGCCTCCGCCGCCTCCTCCGGGCGCCGTGTGGGGGAACTGGGGTCCGAAGGTCGACGGCGGTGTCGCCGCGCAGGCCCTCGCGCTCTGCCCGACGAAGCAGTCCTGCGACGCGAAGGATCCGGCGACGGGCCATCCGTTCCAGGACGACACGATCCAGGTGATCGTCTCCGGGACGAATCTCCACCACGCCGCCGACCTCGGGCACGTGCACGGGATCACGCCCGACGACACGTGGGTGAGCATCCCGATGAAGATCTCGAATCTCGACGACCTTGCGCGCGACAATGGCGTCACATCGATCAGTCTCGACGACCCGGTGGTCTCGACGGGCAGTGTGAGCGCGACGTCGTTCCCGAACCTCGCCACGCTCTACCCGCAGGTCGACGGCGCCCCCGCCGCGTGGAGCCGGGGACTCACCGGCGCGGGCGTCGGCGTGGCCGTGGTCGACACCGGGACGCGCGACCTGCCCGACTTCGGCAACCGCGTCGTGCACGTGAAGGTGATCGGAACCGGAAACGACACGACGCGGACGGACACCTACGGCCACGGCACCTTCGTCACCGGCGTCCTCGCCGGGCAGAGCGCGGACGGGCACTACGTCGGCGTCGCTCCGGGCGTCACGGTCTATTCGGTCAACGTCGACCAGGGCGGCGGGAAGACGTACTCGAGCGACGTGATCGCCGGGCTCGGCTGGGTCCTAGCGAACGCGAAGCAGGACAACATCCGCGTCGTCAACCTCTCGCTCTCCGAGACCGACCCGAGCAACTACTTCGCCGACCCGCTCGACAGCATGGTCGAGACGCTCTGGCGTGCGGGCATCGTCGTCGTCGCATCCGCCGGCAACCTCGGTCCGAACAGCAACTACTTCGCGCCCGGGAACGATCCGTTCGCGATCACAGTCGGGGCCACGGACACGAACGACACGCTGTCGACGGCGGACGACGTCCAGGCGAGCTGGTCGTCGTACGGCTTCACACTCGACGGCTACGCGAAGCCGGAGCTGCTCGCGCCGGGACGGCACATCGTCTCGACGCTGCCGCCGGACACGACGCTCGCCGGCCAGGCCCCCGCGGCGAACACCGTCGCCCCCGGGTACGTCTCGGCGAACGGGACATCGTTCTCCGCCCCGCAGGTCGCGGGGGCCGCGGCGCTTCTGCTGCAGCAGAATCCGAACCTCTCGCCCGACCAGGTGAAGTGGCTCCTCGCCCACACGGGCCGCTTCGTCCCCGGCACCCCCGGCGCGGCGCTCGACATCGCGGCGGCACTCGCCTACACCGGCACGGTCGACACCGCGAACAAGGGCATCGCTCCCGCGCCGGCGATGATCGCCGTGAAGCCGAGCGGGAAGGTCGTCTTCAACATCCTGCACCCGAGCGTGCCCACGTCGGCCGCCAGCTGGAGCGGCGACACGCTCGGCAACTCGGCCGCGTCGTGGAGCTCGGCGGCGTCGTGGAGCTCCGCCGCGTCGTGGAGTTCCGCGGCGAGCTGGAGCTCGGCCGCATCGTGGAGCTCGGCGGCATCGTGGAGCTCCGCCGCGAGCTGGAGCTCCGCGGCGTCCTGGAGCTCGGCCGGCTGGGGCTAACTGCACGTTTCTGCGGGGGGAGCGGTGAGCGAAAGGACGACTGCGGATCGTGTATCAGGGGACGTCGCAGCTCTCGTCGCGTGCGTGGCAGCCGGCGCCGCCGTCGCGGTCGCGCTGAGCGCCTCGCATACCTCCGACGTCGTCGGCGCACACCCGTGGGCCTTCGGGGCGTTCCTCGCGACGACGTTCGGTCTGCAGCTCGCGTCCGTCGAGATCTACGGGCGTGGCACCTATAGCTTCGCCGGAAGCGGCATGCTGGCGACGGGGTTCGCATTCGGTCCGGGCGCCGCAATGCTCACCGGCCTCACGATGGGGATCACGCACGGCGTCCGGCGCCGCGCGAAGCCGCATCGCGTCGTGTTCGACATGGCGCAGTGGACGCTCGCGTCGGGCGCCGGGGCGCTCGTCTACCGCGGCATCGGTGCGCAGCATCTGAGCACCGTCGTAAGCATGGGGCCGGCGCTCCTCGCGTCGGCCGTGTTCCTCGTCGTCAACGCGGGTCTGCTCAGCCTCGCGATGGGACTGTCGGAAGGGGAGCACCCGCTTGCGGTGTGGCGCGCACGGCTGTCGTGGATGACGCCGTACGCGCTCGCATCCGGACCACTCGGCGTTGCGCTCGTCGTCGCGTACGAGAAGGTCGGGACGATCGGGCTGCTCGCGTTCGCGTTGCCGCCCGCGTTCATGATGGTGTCGGTTCGCCAGTACCTCGCCAAGACGCGCGAGTCCGTCGAGGAGGTGCGCCAGGCGAACGAAGAGCTCCAGGCGGCGAACGCCGAGCTCGCGACACGCAACGCGGACCTTCGCGACCTGTTCGACTTCGCAGCGGGCCTGACCGCGCTCACGCACGATGCGGAAGGTGTTGCCGCCTACGCCGAGGAGGCGCTCGCACGCCTCGTCGGGTCCGCGGCGGTCGTACGAGTCGGCCGCGCAGACGGCGACGGTGTCGTGCTCAGCTCACGCGGCCGCGTCGTCGGCGAGGTGACGCTCGCCGGCGGAGACACGAACCGCTGGAACCGCCTGCGCGAGGCGATCGTTCCCCAGCTCGCGACGGCGCTCGAGTCGGCGACGCTCGCGGAAGAGGTGCGACGTACGCATCTCGAGACGATCGCCGCGCTCTCGCGTTCGATGGAGGCAAAGGACTTCTACACCGGTGGCCACACAGAGCGTGTCTCCGCCATTGCGGTTGCGCTCGCGAAGCGGTGCGGGTACTCGGGGTCCGACCTCGACGCGATCGAGATCGGCGCACTGCTGCACGACATCGGCAAGATCGGGATCCCCGAGCGCATCCTGCACAAGCCCGGCCCGCTCGACGACGAGGAATGGACCCTGATGAAGCAGCATCCGGTGATCTCGGAGTTCATCCTCTCCGGTGTCAACCTGCCGCGGATCGTGCTCGAGATCGCGCGCCATTCGCACGAGCGGATCGACGGCCGCGGGTATCCGGACGGGCTGGCGGGCGACGACATCCCGCTGCCGGCGCGGATCGTCCTCGTCGCGGACGCGTGGGATGCGCTGACGTCCGACCGCCCGTACCGCCGCGCCCGCGACTCCGCCGCGGCGCTCGACGAGCTGCTCGTCCACTCCGGCACGCAGTTCTGCCCGCAGGTCGTCGCAGCGATGGAGCAGGTCTACCGCGAGGACCCCGCGGTGCTCGCCGCGCCGGGTCGGCTCGCGGTCGTCGCCTAGAGGTTTGAGGTGAAAGTCGGGCCGCCGCTGCGGGTGCGGCAGACCAAGCCGGGCGCCGCGGCCGATCGGGCGGCGTAGCAGCGCTACGACGGCCGGGCGGACGTGGTGAAAGCGGCCGCGCGAGCGGCCGCTGGCCGGCGCCGCGTCTGACGCGGCCGCAGGACGGCCCAGTTTCACATCAAGCCTCTAGCTGCTACGCCGCAACGAGCAGGCCGAGCCGGGCGAGGCAGTCGCGGACGCGAGCGACCTCGTCGTCGTTCGCGGAGACGAGCGGCAGGCGGAGCCCGCCGACGTCGTGCCCGAGCAGGTCGAGCGCGGCCTTGATCGCGATCGGGTTCGTCACGACGCGCAGGAGCTCGTACGCGGGAGCGAGCTCGCCGTCGATACGCCGAGCGGTCTCGAGGTCGCCGTCGAGCGCGGCGCGGACCTGCTCGGCGACCTGTGGCCCGACGACGTGCGTGTGCACGCAGATCCCACCGACGCCGCCGATCTCCAGGAACGGCTGGACGAGCACGTCGTCGCCCGCGTACAGGTCGAGTCCGAGCTCGACGATGTGCCGGGCCTCGCCGAGGTCGTCGTATGCCTGCTTGACCGCGCGTACGGTGTCGATCTCGGCGAGCCGGGACATCGTCGCCGGCTCGATGTTCACGACGGCGCGGCTCGGGATGTTGTAGACGACGATCGGACGCTCGCTCACCCGCGCGATCTCCTCGACATGCGCGACGATCGCGCGCTGCGGCGGCTTGTTGTAGTACGGCGTCACGACGAGGAACGCGTCGGCCCCGGCTGCGGCCGCCTGCTCGGTCAGGTGCACGGAGTGCGCGGTGTCGTTCGTGCCGGTGTTGGCCACGACGGTCGCGCGATCGCCCACCGCCTCGACCGCCGCGCGCAGGAGGTCGAGTCGCTCGTCGTCCGTGAGCGTCGGGCTTTCCCCCGTCGTTCCGGCGACGACGATCCCGTCGCTGCCGTTGTCGACGAGGTGCGCGGCAAGTCGCTGGAAGCTCTCGAAGTCGACGGCACCGTCGTCGCGAAACGGCGTGACGATCGCGGTCAGGAGGTGTCCCAGCATCCCGTGATTGTACGCGGCGTGGGTCACGTCATTGGCTGCCCGATGCGGACGATGCGCTCCGCCACCGGCTCTCCCCCCACGCGAGCGACGAATGCATCCTCGTGCGGCCGGCCTGCGAGGGCGACGAGCGCAGTCGGCGCGAGCTTCGGGAGGATGAGGGCAAGCGGCTCGACGTTGCGTTCCTCGTAGAGGACGTCCGCAGCGAGTGCGAGGTCATACGGCTTGGCCGGTGGCGTGAGGTCGCGCCAGTCGCGGACCCGCGCGTCGACAGCGAGACCGTTCGCGGCTGCGTTCGTGTGCAGGAGCGACACCGCGTCGGCGGCCCAGTCGACCGCCGTGACGTCGGCGCCGCGGGCCGCTGCGAGGAGCGAGGGGATGCCGAGCCCGCAGCCGAGCTCGATGACACGGAGTCCCGCGAGATCCTCCGGCAACGCGCGCGCGAGCGCGAGACCGGCGGGCCAGAGCTCGGCCCAGTACGGCAGGAACTCGTCGGGCCCGAAGGCCGTCTCGTCGAGAAGTTGGTCCGGCTCCGCGGGCCGCAGCAGCGACAGCTCGACGTCCCCGACGCGAACCGTCTCCTCCCGCACGCAGGCGGCACTCCACGCCGGCCGCCGGCCGCCGTCCGCGAACGCGTCCGGACCGCCGCTCACAGAACGTCACACATTCGGCACGAAGGACACCTTGCGCACCAACCGCCGCGGGTGCGACGCTTGCAGCGGGTGGCGGGCGGCACTTCCCCACCCGGGCGGGGTCGTCGCACGCGCCCGCGCGCGGGCGCGTGAACCTCGAACGGGGTCAGAGGAGCGCTTCGAGGCCGACCGTCACACCCGGCGGAAGACCGCCGAGCTTCGAGAGGGCGAGCAGGACGCCCGGGCCGAAGGCGTCGCGCGCGGTCGTGTCGTGGCGGATGGTCAACGTCTGCCCGTCGCTGCCGAGGATCACCTCCTGATGGGCGACGAGCCCCGGCAGCCGGACCGAGTGGATCGGCACCTCAGCTCCTCGCACCTCCGCGAGCTCCGCAGCAGTCGCTTTCGCCGTACCTGATGGAGCATCGACCTTCGTCGCGTGGTGGAGCTCGACAATCTCCGCCGCGTCGAAGAAGCGCGCAGCTTCGCGTGCAAAGCGCATCATCAGGACGGCGCCGACAGCGAAGTTCGGCGCGACGAATACCGCGACTCCGGCGTCACGCGCCTCGGCGTCGACCGCGGACGGCTCCCACCCGGTCGTCCCGACGACGCACGGCACGCCCGCGGCAACGGCGCGCTGCACGTTCGCGAGGACGACACTCGGCGCCGTGAAGTCGACCATCGCGTCGGCATCCTCCTCGAGGGCGACCAGCTCGTGTCCGTGCGCGACGAGATACGGCCCGAGCGCCGAGCCGACCTTCCCCATCTCGGGAGACGGCGGCTTGTGTCCATTGAGGAGAACTTTCACGCGGCGCGCGCGAGCGTCGGCGTCACGCGCTCGACCGCTTCGAGGAACCGCTCCTCGTCCGGGCCGATGCCCGCCGCCGACAGGTTCTCGGGAGCGAGCAGGCTCGCCGCGAGCTCGCAGACGGAGGCCGCCTCCACGGCGTCGACCTCGGCGACGATGCGGTCGAACGACAGGATTTCCGAATCCGTGATCAGCGACTTGCCGAGCCTGTTCATGTGGACGGACGTCGACTCCATCGAGAGGAGAACGCGGCCCTTGATGTTCTCCTTTGCGCGCTCGAGCTCACGGTCCGTGAGGTTGCCGGCGGCGATGTCCGCGATCTGCTCGCCCGCGATCGTCAGCGCCTCCACGAGGTTGTCCTCGCGCGTTCCGAGGTAGATGCCGATCTGGCCGGTGTCGGTGTACTGCGATGCGAACGTGTAGACGGAGTACGCCATGCCCCGCTTCTCGCGGATCTCCTGGAAGAGCCGCGACGAGGCGGAGCCGCCGAGCACGGCGTCGAGAATCGAGGCGACGAAACGCCGCTTGTCCGACGTCGCGATCCCAGGGGCTCCGAGGCACACGTGGTACTGCTCGGTGTCCTTGGACTGGAAGCGCAGGCCGGGATCCGGAGCCGAGAGAAGCGGCAGCCGGGCCGAGGTCCGCGCGAGCCCGACCAGCGGGCGCGCCTCCGCCCGCCGAACGAGCTCGACGAGGGCGCGGTGGTCGACATCGCCGGCCGCTGCGACGACGATGTTGTCCGGCCGGTACATGGAACCGTGGTACTCCTGGATCGACTCCTGTGAGACCGACGAGATCACGTCGGCTGTCCCGATGACAGGCCGGCCGAGCGGATGCGAGCCGAACACTGCTTCCGAAATCAGATCGTGGACGAGCTCTTGCGGCGTGTCTTCGTACATCGCGATCTCCTCGAGCACGACCTCGCGCTCCGAATCGAGCTCGTCGAAGAGCGGCACGAAGACCATGTCGTCGATCACGTCGAGCGCCGTCCCGAGGTGGTTCGACGGGACGCGCGTGTAGACGAGCGTGTGTTCGCGGGACGTGGCGGCGTTCAGCTCGGCGCCGAGGCCGTCGAAGATCTCCGCGATCTCGAGCGCGCTGCGCTGCTCCGAGCCTTTGAAGAGTAGGTGCTCGATGAAGTGCGAGATGCCGGTGTTCGCGGACGTCTCGTCGCGCGACCCCGCTCCGATCCAGTAGCCGAGCGCGACCGAACGCACGTGTTCGAGGCGCTCCGAGATGACGCGCACACCGGAGTCGAGCTCCGTCAGCTCCCAGCTCTGCACGCCGGGATGGTACGCGCTCGGCGAACGCCACCCGTTCACGCCAGGATGACGCGCGACGTGTATGGCGGCGGCCGCGCCGAGGATCGCCCGCCGGCGAGTCGGTCGTCCCCCGAAGACAGGTGGGGCGGCTCGCGCCGCCCCACCGATTCAGAACTACTCCGAGTGCGCTTCCTCGCGCTCGCGGCGCGGGCCTCCGCGGCCGCCCCCGCCACGGCCGCCGCGGCGGTCGCCGTCGCGGCGCGGCCGCTCTTCGCGCGGCTCGCGCGGCGGGGCGTTCTTCGCCCGCTCGACGAGCTCCTCAGGCGAGACGAAGCCGCCGTTCTCGTGCTTCTGC